>JAFYRS010000176.1 GCA_017546845.1 Akkermansia sp. | reverse complement strand
TCACCCACTTCGGCGAAACCGGCGGTGATGATGGAGATGTTCTTGGTGCCGTTGGCGATGCAGGCGTCAATCACGCCTTCGGTGAAGCGGGCGGGAACGAGGATAACTACCAGGTCCATCGGCTCAGGAAGAGCGTCTACGCTGGCGTAGCAGGGCTTGCCGCAGAGTTCCTGACCGGCCATCTTGGGGTTAATGCCGTAGAGGTTGCCCTTGTAGTCGGCGGAGATGATGTTGTTGAATACAACGGCGCCCAGCTTGGTGGGATCAGCGGACACGCCGACGACTGCGATGCTCTTCGGATTGAAGAATGTTTCGAGTGACATGGTGTTTTTTGTGTGTTTAGTTGAAAAATTAAAAAAGCCAATACGGCTCTGCGGATGATTCTATCACTCCGCCCGCCTGTTTGCAAGCATCTTTGGTTGTTTTAGGGTAAAGTTTAATGCAAAATGGCATTCTGCACGCAGAATCTGAAGGCCGTGAACGCAAAATGACCTCTGTGAGGGCATGGATGGCGCTCTAAAAACGTATGCTTGAGCTGACTCTATGTTCCGCTGGTTTCAGAAATCCATCATGGGCGGAGCTTGCGCCTCCAGCCAGTTGTTCAGGATTTCCACCGCAGCGGCCTGGTCGATGATGGGTTTGAAGTTCTTTGCCTTCTTGCCGGCCTGGTGCAGCTTTTCCTGCGCCACGGTGGTGGTCAGGTACTCGTCCACATAGATGAGCGGCAGCTCCGGCAGGCGCGCGTGCAGCTTTTCGCCAAAGGCGCGCACCTTGGCACAGGCTGTGCCTTCAGTGCCATCCATGCGGAGCGGCAGCCCCAGCACCAGGGTGCGGATGCCGCGCTCTTTCACCAGTGTGGCGATGCGCTCCAGCGGTTCGGTGCGCTGCAGGTGGATGCTTTCCACCGGGTGCGCCAGGATGCCGCAGGCATCTGTGGCTGCTATGCCGATGCGCGCTTCACCGTAATCTATGCCAAGGGCGGGGTGCATCAGACCAGGTTTTCCGGCAGACCGGAGACGATGTTCTTAATCTTATCTGCCTCGGAGCGGCGGGCCACAAGCAGGGCATCACCCGTATCGACCACGATGAGGTCATCCACTCCCACGAGCGCCACTCGCTTGCCGGAATCGGAGAAGACGATGTTGTTGCCTGCCTGCACCTGGCTGAGCGGGCTGTTGCTCACATTCCCGCCCTCCTGCTGTGGCAGGTACTTGCCCACGGAAATCCAGGAGCCTACGTCATCCCAGTCAAAGGTGGCTTCAAAGTTGAGCACGCGGTCTGCCTTCTCCAGCAGGGCAAAGTCGATGGAAATGGGGGTGAGCTGCGGGAAATCGGTAGTGATGAATCCGGGCAGGTCGGTGGCGGCGGTCAGGCGGTCGATGAAGCCTGCCAGCTCCGGGCTGTGGGCGGCCAGCTGGCTGCGCACATGGGCCACATTCCAGATGAACATGCCGGCGTTCCATGAGAAGTTGCCGCTGGCCAGGTATCCGGCGGCGGTGGCGGCATCGGGTTTCTCGCGGAAACGCACTACTTCATAGCAATTGTGGGTAAGCGCGGCGTCCTCCAGTTTTCCGGCGCGTTCAATGTAGCCATAGCTGGGGCAGGCCCAGGTGGGCTTGATGCCGATGGTGATGAGGGCGGCTTCGCGTCCGGCAAGCGAGAGGGCATCCTCTGCAAGGGCGCGGAAAGCGTTATCATCCAGAATCAATGAATCGCTGGGGATGATGATCATGTTGGCCTGCGGGTCGCGGGCGGCAATGAGACCCACGCCCAGAGCTACGGCGGGGGCGGTGTCGCGGCGGGCGGGTTCGGCCACGATGTTGCCGGCGGGCAGTTCAGCCGCCTGGCGGCGCACCTCTGCTTCCTGCAGGTGGTTGGTGAGAATGAAGATGTTTTCTGCCGGTACGAGGCCCTTCACACGGTTGATGGCCTGACGCAGCATGGTGCCGCTGCCGAATAAATCGAGAAGCTGCTTGGGTTTGGCATTGCGGGAAAGCGGCCAGAAACGCGTGCCGCTGCCGCCTGCGAGAATCAGCGCATAATTGCTCATGCCGGGGAGTATATCGCGCCGTACCCGCAGGGTCAAGCGCGGATTAGTATTTACAACGCAGGGAAAGTGGCTTATGCTATTGGGATGATGGAGCTGGACGATGAACTGGTGGATGAAATTCTGGAGCGCAACCGGGTGTTGAATGAATGGCTGTGCCTGATAGGTGGTGTTCCGGATTTGCCCGAAACCAGGGAAAAACTGGCGGAGTCCCAGCGGCAGAATGAGGCCATGGAGCAGGGGTATTGGCAAAGTCTGGATGCGGCTGACCGTCAGTTGTTCGATGCGTATGAAATTCGCGATGGGGAGGGGATGCGCGCGGCTTTGCAGACTGGGGCGAATCCTGATTTGCGCTTGCTGTGGGATGGTGAGCGGCTGGTGGTGGATGCTGTGGAGAGTAGCTGGCCTGATGGCGCGGTGATTCTGTTGGAATCAGGGGCGAATCCTTTGCTGGATGAGGGACGGCTTCTGACGCAATTGTGTTTCTTTGGCCCGGCGGAGTTGTTGCATGAAGTGCTGCAATTGCCGGGAGTATCGCCGGATTTTTCAGATGGTTTTGATTCGCTGGCCGTGCAGGCGGCGGAGGCGGGGCAGGTGGACTGCCTGCGTGTTCTGCGCGCTGCCGGGGCGGATTTGCTGGCGGATGATGGTAAGGCTCTTTGCCGGGCTTGTGCCATGAATCAGCCGGAGGTGGTGCGTTATCTGCTGGAGGAGTGCGGTGCTCCGCTGGAGCAGGATTGGGACGACTGGACGCCGCTGGCCCATGCTGCGCTGCATGATTCCATGGAGTGCGCCCGTATTCTGCTGGAAGCAGGGGCTGACCCGGAACACCCTGGCATTACCGGTCGCACGCCGCTGGACAGGACGGAGTCGGAACGCATGCGGCAGTTGTTGGAGCATTATTGTAAGTGAAATGATACGCGTTGGCGTAATTAAGGAATCCGCGCAAAATCGAGATGCTAAGATGTAGAATTTTGAATTTTGGATGTAGGATGTATAGAGCTTCCTGCGCCTTTGGCGCAGCGGTGTATCGGCCGCGCCAGAGGCGCGGGGAACTTTCTACATTCAAAATCGCGAAATCTTTCAAGTTGCAGAGTTGCTTAATCCGATGATGCCAACGCGTGAAATGATATGAAGACCGGGGAGGATGATATGCAGGAAATAAAGCGGGAACTGGCTCAGTACCAGACTAGTTGCGCGGTGCAGGAACAAAAGTTTCTGGATAGTCTGCAACCTGCGGATGCGCAGCTGCTGGCGGCGTACGATGCGCGTGATGTCGACGCCCTGTGCCGTGCGCTGGAGCGCGGGGCGAATCCCGACGTCATGACGGGCTGGAATGGTTCACCCCTGGCAGCGGTGGCTGCTTATGATAACTGGCATGAGGCTGTGGAAGCTCTGCTGGATGCCGGGGCCAACCCCATGGCGGAGGGAGGCGAACTGCTTGTTTCGCTGTGCGAGCGGGGGCCTGCGTATCTGCTGCGCCGCGTGTTGCAGGTGCCGGGGGTATCACCGGATTTTGAGAGCGGCGGGGATTTGCTGGCGGTGCTGGCGGCGGAGGAGGGGCAGCTGGATTGCCTGCGTGTGCTGCGCGCTGCCGGGGCGGATTTGCTGGCGGATGAGGGCAAGGCGCTCTGCCGGGCTTGTGCGATGAATCAGCCGGAGGTGGTGCGCTATCTGCTGGCGGAATGCGGGGCAGATGTGGAGGCTGAGTATGATGACAAGCCGCCGTTGTTTTACGCCGTGCAGGGTGATGCGGTGGATTGTGCCCGTCTGCTGCTGGAGGCTGGTGCTGATCCCGACCATGCGGATTTGTGGGGGCGCACCCCGCGGAATGCTGCAGCATCAGTCGCCATGAATGAACTGCTGGGCAGATATTGCAGGTGAAAAACGCAGATTTGACTTGAATCCGGGGCGTTTTGGTATAGAATAAGCGTGTTATGCTAGACATTCGTATTGTTCGTGAGAATCCCGAATATGTGAAGGAACGAGTGCGTCTGCGTGGTGGTGACCACTGGATGCTTGTGGATAAGGTGCTTGAGTGTGATGTGAAGCGCCGCAGTGCAGAGACGGAGAAGCAGGCTCTTTCCCAGGAGCGTAACAGTTCATCCAAGCTTATCGGTCAGATGATGAAGGAAGGCCGCCGCGAGGAGGCTGAGGAGCTCAAGAAGCGCATGAGCGAAGTGGGCGACCGCATCAAGGAGCTTGATGCCGTGGCTTCTGCCGCTGCTGAGGAGCAGGAAGCCCTGCTGCTTTCCATTCCCAATATGCCGCATGACGGCGCCCCCGTGGGTGAGGACGAATCCGCCAACCCCGAGCTTCGCGTGTGGGGGTCCAAACCCGAGATTGCCGAGCCCAAGGACCACGTGGAGCTGGGAACCAGCCTGGGGCTGCTGAATTTTGAGGACTCTGCCCGTATTTCCGGCTCCGGCTTCATTGTTTACCGTGGCAAGGGTGCCCGCCTGGAGCGCGCTCTCATCAATTTCCTGCTCGATACGCAGACCGGTGAGAACGGCTACGAGGAAGTGGGCGTTCCCTTCATTGTGAAGCGCGAGTGCATGTACGGCACCGGCCAGCTGCCCAAGTTCGAGGAAGATATGTACGGCCTTGAGGAGAACAGCATGTTCCTGGTGCCCACCGCTGAGGTGCCGGTCACGAACCTGTGCCGCGACCAGATTTTCAAGGATGCCGACCTCCCCATCAAGATGACGGCCTACACCCCCTGTTTCCGCCGCGAGGCCGGTTCCGCCGGGCGCGAGAACAAGGGCATGATTCGCGTGCACCAGTTCGATAAGGTGGAGCTGGTGGAAATCTGCCGCCCGGAGGAAGGCTTTGCCGAGCTGGAGAAGCTTACCAGCCACGCTGAAAGCATCCTGCAGAAGCTGGGCCTGCACTACCGCGTGATTGAACTTTGCACGGGCGATGTGGGCTTCTCCTCTGCCAAGACTTATGATATCGAGGTATGGGCACCGGGGCAGGGTAAGTATCTGGAGGTTTCCAGCTGCTCCTGCTTTACCGATTACCAGGCCCGCCGCATGAAGCTGCGCTACAAGGATGCCGAAGGCAAGATCCGCACGCCGTACACGCTGAATGGTTCCGGTACGGCTCTGCCGCGTCTCTTTGTGGCTCTGCTGGAGCAGTGCCAGCAGCCTGATGGCTCGGTGAAGATTCCTGCTGCCCTTGTTCCCTATTTCGGTGCCGAGAGCATCACGCCGAATGCCTGATACCCCTTTATCCGCCTCCGGCCTGAGCCGGGGGCGGGTCCACTTCTGAAACACTTACCACCCGAAACTGACTTATGCGCGAAATGATAGCCATCATGGGTCCGATGTTCTGGCTCATTCTCTTCTTTGCCACGCTGGCGCTTGCTGTGCTGGCAGAGCGTTTGTTCTATTTCCACCGTATCAATATCAACTCGGGTGATTTCCTGCGTGGCCTTTCCGCGCTGCTGCGCTCCGGCCAGTACGATGAATGCCTGCACGAAGCCCGCCAGCTGCCCGGCCCCATGGCTCGTGTGGTGGAGGCTGTGCTGAGCCGCCCGCGCCTCTCCCGCCACGAGTTGCGCGAAATCGCGCTCGAAGCCAGTGAGGTGGAAGTATACCGCATTGAGCGCAACGTGCGCACCTTGCTGGTGTGTGCCACGGTGATGCCGCTGCTCGGCGTGCTGGGCACACTGCTGGCGCTGGTGCATTTCTACGAGCAGCCGGGTGTAACAGATGGCGCTGCCGCTGCTCCGCAGGTGGCAGAAACACTGCAGCAGGCTCTGCTGTTGTCTGCTTCCGGCATTGCCCTGGCTATTCCGGCCTATCTCTTCTACATGTACCTGGCTTCCCGCGCGCGCAAGCTTATCAATGGCGTGGAACGCGCCGGCCTGGAATGCGTGCACATCATTGCTGATGCCCGCGAGGAGGCGCAGGAAGCCACTGCTTCCGCACCTGCCGCACCGGTGGCTGCTGATGAGTCCGGGGAGAAGGAGGATAAGTAAACATCGAACCGCGTGTATATCTGACTATGCGCCGCGTCCGTTCCAGCTTGAAAAACGGTGGCTTTCCCATTCTGGTGATAGCACTGGTCAATCTTTTCCTGGTCCTTTGTGTCTGCGTGCTGCTGTCCAATCACCTGGTGCCGCGCTTTGGGTACTCGGTGCAGCCGCAGGAATCCCACTTCGTCATCGGTTCATACGATCGCAATAATACGCACATCGTATCAGTCGCTCCGGGGGATACCCCGCGTCTGTATGTGGGGGCTGAGCTGGTGCGCGATGGTTATGCCGGTTTTGAAAAGTGCCTGAGCAGCTGGGATGCTCCCAATCCCTCCCGCATTTCCGTCATTCTGGTGTTGGATAAAGCGGTTCCGGCCGGGGTGGTTCACCAGCTTACCGATATGATTCTCAGACACGGGTTTACCTGCAGTTATGCAGGAGTGCCTGCCCTCGATAAATGAAGAATAAGGAACACAGCCTGCTTTACCATACCATGCACAGCCGCCCCATGCCGGGGTGTCTGCCCTTGTTCTTTGTGCTGGCGCTCGTTGTGGTGGGTGGTGCTATCTGGGTTGCTCCTGTCAGGATGCCGGAACGTGTGCGCCCAGAGGGGGTGGGCCGCGTGAGCGTGAAGGATGACAACCTGATTCATTTCATCGTGAAACGGCAGAGTCCGCTACCGCTGCATATGCCGCTGCACGCCGACCCGGAGTTCCGGGAGGATGTGGATGCCGCCGCCATGCCCTTGCTGCGTCCCGCGCGGCTGG
>JAFYRS010000175.1 GCA_017546845.1 Akkermansia sp. | reverse complement strand
GTCGCTCCACCCCGCGCTAACGGCTGCCGTCCCTGTCGGGACTCCAAATTCCGCTCGCTTTGCTCGCCGATAAAGATTACAATTTTTTGTTTTCTTGCGCAGAATAGCATCAGCAAATCTGAAACAGACCCGAAAAGTCGTCCCACAAATGTGGTTGTAAATGTAAAAAGTCGTCCCACTTTTGCAAATTGCTGTTGATAATGAACAAGAAATGAGATAGCATCGTTTTTGTGGGGGAATGCCATGAAGAGAGACGTCGGAAAACAGGCTTATACCGTGTGCGAGGAGATACAGGGATGAGGAAGCTGGGGTGCTTTGCAGCGCTGTTGGTACTGCTGTTGATGGGGATTTTCCTTTGGCCGGAATCGGAGCCGCCGCTGCGTACCGATGTGGAGCCACTGCAGCGGCGTCTGGTGCTGGACGGTGGCATCAGACGCGCGCAGTGGCGTGCCCGGCAGAAGTTTGATGACCGCTGGACGATTCCCACCCAGGATAACTATCTGGTGCTTACCGGGCTGATTGAGGTGCCTGCTGTGGCGGATTGGTTTGCTGCGGCAGCGGATGCCCGCCCGGTTCAGGTGAGCGCTGAGGGGGATTCTCTGGAAGCGCTGGAAAGTGCTGCCCTGCTGGCGCAGCTGAATGCCCGGATGCAGGCTCGGATGGATGAGAAATTAAAGCCATGCTGCCTGAAACGCTTTGCCTGGTGCCGTCAGCGGAATCTGGTATATATTGAGCTGGAATGCTATTAAATGTTGAGCCCGGCTCATTATGCGCCCATGAGCGCCTCCCGGTTCACAAAGAACACAGCGCCCAGCACGCAGAGGAAAGCCCACAGGTAATCCCACTTCCACTGCTCGCCCATATACAAAATCATGAATGGTACAAAAATGCTCAGCGTCAGTGCCTCCTGCATAATCTTGAGCTGCGCGAGCGACAAACCGTAGGCGCGACCCAGGTGGTTGGCCGGCACCATGAAGCAGTATTCAAAAAACGCCAGCCCCCAGCTCATCAGTACCAGCATCCACATGGGCGTGCTGTTGGCCTCTCCCGGTTTGCGTAAAAAGCCATACCAGGCAAAGGTCATCACGACATTGCTCATAAACAACAGGCAGATAGATAAGGCGAGCTTGTACATGGGGGCACTAAAATAGACCTATGCTGCCTCCTTGTCAAGATTTTGTAATAGCTCACATGTGCCCCAAAGATTACAGGAAAAAGGCATCAAACGGCATATAGTCACCGTATTCTGCCTTCATTTCAGCACAGGGGTATCACGAGACCAGACATCGGCAGTCATCGTCCAGTTATCCGGATTCCGTCGTAAGCCGCCAACTTTTAATTCGTAAATCGTAAATCCAAAATCGTAAATCCTCGTGCACCATATCTTTGGGCCATCTATGAATAGCAATGCGTTTCTCTCTTTTTTCTTGCCGAACGCCCCGGCAGAAGGTAGAATACCCGCGTATGATGAAACGCGCCTTCTTCGTTCTTGCCGCGGCACTGCCTGCGCTGGCAACTGAACTTCCCCCCGCCATTCCTGATTCGCCCATCGAGTATACGGATGTCACCTATGATACCGGGTACTCCGATTATGATGTCTACGCCGGAGATGCCTATGCCCCGGCGGCTGCCCCCATTGCCGCGGCTTCTTCTGACCGCCGTGGCTGGGTGAATGTGAATGCCTACACCTCTGATTACACGGTGCGCGGCATGGGCGTGCGCAACGCCCTCTGCAAAATGGGCTATTCCTCGGTGGATGCCTCCTACACCCTGCCGAACCGCAATCTCCTGAGCATGGGGCTGCACCAGCGCATCAGCGGCGCATACGGCATCGTCTGGGATAAAACCAGCGATTTGTCCTCCCCCCGCCTGGGGCGGCTCAGCTATGCCGTGGGTAAGGAAATCTTCCCGAACCTGGTGGCAGAGCTCGGCTATACCTACCGTCACGGCGGCCTGGAGGGCTACATGGCCCGCCACTACGATGGCGTTTCCCACCACTCCACCCACGAACTCAACCTTACCCTGGCCTACAACGACTACCAGAAGGGCTTCTTTGGCAAGCTTGAAACCGGCCTGGGATTCTACGGGCTTACGGGCCTGTACTTTGATGTAGAGGCCGGCTACCGCTTTACCGATGTATTCACCCGTGGCAATATCGGGGCAGATGTGGAGCTCTCCCTGGGTGTTGCCCCCTCCTGCGGATACTGGGGGGATGATGTGGAGGGCGTGGATGCCTGGCGCATCAAGGCGGCCCTGCTGCCGTATTCCCACACCGGCCGCTTTGGCCGCGATGCCCGTTTCTACGTAAAACCCTGGGTGCAGTGCTCCTGGTCCGGCAGCAATGCCGCCAAGATTGACCGCGTTGCCAATGGAAACGGCCCCATTGACCATTTCCTCATTACCGTGGGCCTGGATTGCGGATTTAATTTCTGATACCGCAAAAAAAGCTTGCATAGGGGGCTTCTCTCGTGTAGAATGCCCCCGCAACCTGCCGGATTAGCTCAGTGGTAGAGCACCCGATTTGTAATCGGACGGTCGTCAGTTCGACCCTGACATCCGGCTCTGGTATCCTAAGCCGCTTAAAGTCTGTTCAATGCAGCTTTAAGCGGCTTTTTTGTTTCCCTTTCTCCCCGGCCTGCGCCGCCGGACTTTTTTCGGATATACAAGAGGACTGGGCTCTAAATCATGGGTGTGTTTCAGATTTGCTGGGTTATTTGCAGAATTATGCATGCATATGTACACGTTGCCCAGGTGAGCGAAGCGAACGGAATTTGGCGCCCACGGAGTGGGTGCTGAGAT
>JAFYRS010000174.1 GCA_017546845.1 Akkermansia sp. | reverse complement strand
TCTGCTGTTACGCCATCTAAAAGCGAATGCCAAGTTCCCTTGGCACATGTCGAATCTGGTCTCTTTGATTCGCCTGGCTATGTTCAGTACGATACAACTGACAAAATGGCTGGATAATCCGCTGTGTTTGACGCAAGAAGGCCCTGAAAATGATGCTATTGATACGTCGTGAACATAAAGTCTGCGTCGTTTTTCCGCAACTCCATATCTCATCGGGCTTTCGCCTTATGAGCCAGGAAACTTTGGGACACATGTGCGAAAAAACAACCGCCGGGTTCGCAAACCCGGCGGCGGGAAAAAGAAATGTCCGGTATATCAATAGTCGCGCTTAAGCAGGTAATCACTGATAGCCAGCAGATTCTCGCGGCGGCGGTCAGAGAACACATCCAGCGCAGCACGGGCAGCAGCCGTCAGCTCACGAGCCTCGGCGCGGGCGTTATCCATACCTACCATGGCGGGGTACGTGGCTTTCTGCACCTTGGCATCCTTGCCAATGCTCTTGCCCAGCACCTCCGGTGTGGAGGTCACATCCAGAATATCGTCGATAATCTGGAAAGCCAGTCCCAGGGAACGGCCGTATTCCGTCAGGGCATCCAGCTGCTCCGGGGTGCAACCGGCCGCCATACCACCCAGACGCACTGAGGCAATGATGAGGGCCGAGGTCTTGCCGTGATGAATAGCACGCAGCTCATCCACCGTCAACTCGCGGCCCTCGCCCTCCAGGTCAAGCACCTGACCGCCCACCAGATGCTGGCTGCCAGTGCGGTAGGCCATTTCGGCCACATAGTCACCGGCATCGTAGCGGTCATTGGCAGGCACTCGGGCCAGCATGGCAAACACCTCGGTCAGCAGCGCATCACCGGCCAGCACGGCAATTCCCTCGCCGAACACCTTGTGATTCGTCGGACGCCCGCGGCGCAGGTCGTCATTGTCCATGCAAGGCAGGTCATCATGAATCAGCGTGTAGGTGTGCAGCGCTTCCAGGGCGCAGGCGGCATCCAGAGCCACATCCTCGCTGCCGCCGCAGGCCTTGGCAGCCTCCAGACACAGCAGCGGGCGGATGCGCTTGCCACCGGCAAAGATGCTGTAGCGCATGGCCTTATGGATTGTGCTGGGGGCAATATCCTCGCCGGGCAGCAGCTCGTTGAGGCGAGCTTCCACCTTGGCAGCCGTTTCCTTGATGAGGGCCTTGATATCCATGGTCGGGAGAAAAAAAGCGTTTACTTGCCTTTCACCAGCAGCTCAGCAATCTGCACGGCGTTGAGGGCAGCGCCCTTGCGCACCTGGTCGCCCACCACCCAGAGGTTGAGGGCGTTATCAATGGCAATATCCTTGCGGATGCGGCCCACATAGCAGGTGTCGCCATTGGTGGAATCCAGCGGGGTCGGCCACACGTTGTTGGCCACATCGTCCATCAGCGCCACGCCGGGCATACCATCGAAGCAGGAGCGGGCTCCTTCCACATCCACCGGCTTCTCGAACTGGGCAATGCAGGAAATGGAGTGGCTGCGGTACACGGGAACACGCACGCAGGTGCAGGTCACGTTCAGCTCCGGCAGGCCCATAATCTTGCGACCTTCATTGAGCATCTTGAGCTCTTCCTTGGTGTAGCCGTTATCGGCAAACTTGTCAATCTGGGGCAGCACGTTGAAGGCAATCTGGCGGGGATAGGTCTTAATCTCTACCGGGTGGCCGTCCACAATGGCGCGAACCTGGTTCTCCAGCTCGGTGATACCGTGCTGGCCGCTGCCGGAAACGGCCTGGTAGCTACTGGCCACGATGGTCTTCAAACCATACTTCAGGTGCAGCGGGTACAGGGCCATCAGGGTGATGATGGTGGTGCAGTTCGGGTTGGCGATGATGTTGCGGGGATGATTGAAAGCGGCTTCACCATTGATTTCGGGTACCACCAGCGGCACATCGGCATCCTGGCGGAAAGCGGAGGAGTTATCCACCACCACGCAACCGGCAGCACCGGCAATGGGGGCAAACTCGCGGGAAATATCACCACCAGCGGCAAAGAGCGCAATGTCCACATCGCCGAAGGAATCAGCCGTCAGCTCCTGCACGGTCAGCATCTCGCCGCGGAAGGCAACCTGTTTACCTGCAGAACGATGAGAGGCCAGAAGTTTAAGCGAGGCCAGCGGGAAATTGCGGGTCTCAAGGCAGGAAAGAATCTCGACGCCCACCGCACCGGTGGCGCCCACGATAGCGACTCTGGGATTATTCATGTTCATGAATCTTTGGTTAACAGGATAATAAATGTGCCCGTAGCACGCGGCCATTGTAACATATTCCCCAACATTTTCAAGGCTAAAGGAGTAAAGCATATCTCGAATGCTGTATTTTTCTGGCATGTGACGATTTTCTATCATCCCCTTATTCCAGTCTTGAACCAGTGCTTGCATCGTGGTAGCATCGCCCTGCTCTTCCGCTATCAGCTTCGGCTGATAGGCGACTATGTCGGCTATCGGCGGGGAGTATTAACCAGTCCTGCCCGCTGAAGTGACGTATTAGCAATGGTACGGAACAGCAGTTGAACCAGACTGGAAGAGACGAACACGTAATGTCTGTAGTATCGTGGATTGAGCTCATTATTCTGCTTGTGCAAATAGTGATATTTGTCATTAAGCTCTAATGACTCAGCGCAGCTGGGCTCGCCCCCCGGCTGCGCATCCGGGATACGCCATTCCTAACTTTCAGTTTCAAAAAATTAAACTTGACATTAATGGTCAATGTAGTATCTTATCTGCAGATATCCACTACAGACAGTGTGACCTCTCTAGATTATACGGAGCTTTCCCGATAGGCGTATGGGAAAGCTCCGATCTTTTTACCCGCCACTCATTGCCGCATACATGCTTTTTGTTTGCCAAAGCTCCTGCGGGGGAGTAGAATAACCGCGTGAAGTGGACATCTGCCAAAATCTACGTTTTCAAATCTGCCATCATCGGCACGGCTCTGCTGTACATGGTGCTCGACCTCTGGGTGCTGCGCGGACCCATGTACGGATTCCTGCACAAGGATATGCAGGCAGCCGAGGCGGCGGCCCTGGTATATGGCGAGCGCATCTCGCACGGCCAGCTGGCGCGCCACAAGGCAGAACAGGAAGCCATCTCCGGCAGAGAAAAGACCAGCATCGCCATGATGATGGATCTGGTGCGCAGTTCCCTGCTGCGGCTGCGCACCCGGTACAATGATAACCAGCTGCCGCACGACCGCGCCGCTGCAGAAAAAGCCGTTTCAGCCCTTGCCACCCGCGCCGGAAGCGATGCCGAGTTTGAGCAACAGCTCGCCTCCCAGGGGTACACGCGCCGCCAGTTCACGGATAAGGTGGAAGCGCGCCTGATGGAGCTTGCCCTGCTGGACCGCAACCTGGCTCCCCACACCCAGGTGGACAACGCCGCCATCATGGCGCATTACAAGCAGATTAAGGATGAACTCACCATCCCCGCCAGCCGCCCGGTGAAGCATATTTTCCTTTCAACACTGAACCGCAGCAGCGATGATGCCCGCCGCGTGGCCGAAATGGCCATTGAACGCCTGAATGCGGGCGATGACTTTGCTGAAATTGCCGCAGAAATCAGTGAAGATGCCGCCACGGCTTCCCGCGGCGGGAACCTGGGAGTGGTGCACGATGACGCGCTGCTCCCCCCGCCGGAGCTCAACCTCTTCGGCGACGCCGCCCTGCCCGCCGGCACACCCAGCCTGGCGCAGAGCAAGTGGGGGTGGCATGTCATCCTGCCCGGCCCCATCACCCCGGCTTACACTCCCTCGCTGGATGAATGCCGGGAAACCATCCGAACCGCCATCATCAGCGCCCAGCGCGAGCTGGGGATCAACGCATTTTTCGACACACTCATCAAAGAGGGATTCCAACAGAAACGCATTAAAATCCATGTCAAGTGACCGCATCACCGTCACCCGCGCCTCCCGCGGTCTGCACGGCACCATCACCGTTCCCGGAGATAAAAGCATCTCCCACCGCGTAGCCATTCTGGGCGCGCTGGGCACCGGCACCATGCAGGTGCGTAACTATCTCTGCAGTGAAGACTGCGTGAACACCCTGCGCGCCATGCAGCAGCTGGGGGCACAGGTGACACCCGGTGATTGCCCGCAGAATTTCACCCTCACCGGCACTGGCATGCGACCCTCCGCCCCGGCACATGATATCGACTGCGGCAACAGCGGCACAGGCATGCGCCTCATGGCCGGCGTGCTGGCCTCCCTGCCTTTCCGCAGCCGTATGTTCGGCGATGCCTCCCTGAGCTCCCGCCCCATGAAGCGCATCATCGACCCGCTGGGCAGCATGGGAGCCAATATTACCGCCTGTGGCGAAAAGCCCGGCTGCGCCCCGCTGGAAATCGAAGGAGACAAGCTGAGCCCCATCCACTATGATTTACCCATGGCCAGCGCCCAGGTGAAGAGCGCCGTACTGCTGGCCGGCATGCTGGCCGGGGGCCATACCTCCGTGCACCAGCCCGCCATCACCCGTGACCACACCGAGCGACTGTTCGAGCACTTCGGCATCCCCTGCACCGTCTCGCAGGATGGGCTGGATATTGCCGTTGACGGGCCGGTCATCCCCACCAACAAGGACATCACCGTGCCGGGCGACATCTCCAGCGCGGCTTTCTGGCTGGTGGCCGCCTCCATTGTACCGGGCAGCGAAATCACCCTTCTCAACGTGGGGCTCAACCCCACCCGCGATGCCATCATCACCGTGCTCCGCCGCATGGGCGCAGACATCACCATCACCAACCGCACCGAAGGCGGCGAACCCTACGGCGACATCACCGTGCGCGCGCCTCAGCAGCTGGTAGCCACCGAGGTACTCAAGCCGGAAATCCCGAACCTCATCGATGAAATCCCTGTGCTGGCCGTAGCTGCCGCCTTTGCCCGGGGAACCACCCGCATCCGCAACGCTGCCGAGCTGAGAGTGAAGGAAAGTGACCGCATCGCCACCGTGGTAGGCAACCTGCGCGCCATGGGCGCACAGGTGGATGAATTCCCGGATGGCATGGAAATTACGGGCGGAGCTCCGCTGCACGGGGCCACCATGGATTGCTACGGCGATCACCGCATTGCCATGAGTTTCCTCATGGCGGGCTTGAACGCCGATGGTGAGACCACTCTGCTCAACTGTCACAGCATCAATACTTCCTACCCCGGTTTTGAAGACCACTTGCACACCCTGACCCACTGTTGAACCATGGCACGAATCACCCAGGAATGCGCCGCGCGCATCAAGGACTCCGCCGATATTGTGGAGCTCCTGGGCAGATATGTGCAACTGCGCCGCGCGGGCAATTCGTGGAAGGCATGCTGCCCGTTCCACAGTGAAAAAACGCCGTCATTCCATGTGAACCCGGCTCGCCAGTCCTTCCATTGCTTCGGCTGTGGCGTGGGAGGCGATGCCATCAAGTTCATCATGATGTTCGAGAACCTCGATTACCCCACCGCTCTGCGCCGCCTGGCGGATATGAACGGCATTCCGGTCATCGAGGAGGAGGAAAACCCGGAAATAGCACGGCAGCGCCGCATGCGCGCCCGCGTGGTGGAGGCCAACTCCCTGGCCACCGATTACTACCACCGCAAGCTCTGCCGCGATGCCGCCGCTGCGCATGTGCGCGAGTACCTGAAGAGGCGTGGGTTCGGTATCGAGATAGCCCGCGCCTGGCAGCTCGGCTGGGCCCCGCCGGATTTCCGGGAATTCGCCCAGCTGGCGCAATCCCGCAACATGGATGACCGCCTGCTGGCAGAAGCCTATCTGCTGGGCCGCGGCCAGCGTGGGCTCTACCCGGTGTTCCGGGATCGCCTCATGTTCCCCATCCACAACGTGCGCGGTGAGGTCGTAGGCTTCTCCGGCCGCATCATCCAGGAGGGGCAGGACCCGCGCAAATATGTCAATACAGCCGATACCGCCGCGTTCCACAAGGGCGAGCTGCTGTTCGGTCTCTACAAAGCCACCGGCCCCATCGGCAAGGCGGGTATGTGCGTGGTGGTCTGCGAGGGGCAGCTCGATGTCATCGCATGCCACGAAAAAGCAGATATCCGGAATGCGGTGGCTGGTCTGGGCACGGCTTTCACGGATGAACACGCGAAAATTCTCCGCAAATACGCCAAAAAGGCAATTCTCTGCTACGATGGCGACAACGCCGGCATCAAAGCCAGCGAAAAGACCTTCCGCAAGCTGGCCGCTGCGGGCTTGGAGGTGTACCATGCCAGTCTGCCCTCCGGCGAAGACCCCGATTCCCTCATCGGCAGCAAAGGGCCGGAAGCTCTGCGCGAAGCCATTGACACCGCCCGCCCCTACCTCGAAGTGCGCGTGGCGCAGGAACTCGCCCTCATCCAGGGCGATGCCAATGCACGCGCCGCCCTCATTCCCCGCATGGCCGATTTGGCCGCCGAAATCACCGACCGCAACCGACGCGATGTGGCCGTGGCCGATTTAGCCACCCGCCTAAACACCGGACTGGAATCCCTGCGAGAAACAGTGGAAGGTATCATCCGCACGCGCAAGGAAGCCCCGCAGTCCGCCCCGGCCGAACCCGCATGGGAACCCGGCGAGGAGGAGGAAATGACCGCAGCCGAAACCGTGATGGAACAGCCCGTGCGCGTCATCCCCATCACCCTGCACCGTGCCATTCACGATCTCATCTTCCTGGCCGCAGTACATGCCGAAGCCCAGGCCATGCTGCTGGAGCGCATCGAGGAACTCCAGGAACCCATCCGCTGGCTTTCCGGCGGCGTGGTGCTGCAGCGTTTCATGGAATCCCTACCCGCCCCCGGCAATGAGGAAGCATGGCAGACCTTCATGCAGAAACTCCCCCCGGAACAGTCCGCAGCCCTCCGCACCATGGAGCACGCTCCCCTCGATATCCCGGATGTTGCCCACACCGTGGAATCCACCTGCGCCAATGCCGCCCTCGCCGCCATCAAGGCCAATGTGGACCAGCTGCGCTCCCGTGTCAATACACCCGGTATTTCACTGGAGGAAGCCGCCGCGCTCATGCAGGAGATGAACGAGCTCCAGAAGCTCATCAACGCCGCCGAATAAGGCGGGGCGCGTCACACATTTTTGCCGTTTTAAGCTGATTTCCTGTTTCCTTCCATGGTACCATACTGGCGGCGACGGCGAGCCGCCAGCATGCTCAGAGCCAGCAGGCTCAGCGTAGCCGTAGTGGGTTCAGGTACAACCAAGTTACCATTCACAGCAATGCTGCCTGACACCATCAGATTGCCGTTTTCGATGCGGTAGTCCACGCCGGAAACATATTCGGACAAATCAGCACCTGCCAGCCCCGTAGCCCAGCCAGCAAGACCGCCCTGCTCATCTGTAATGTTGAACTGCGTCTGCTCAGCCAGCTGCGCCAGCAAATCATCAGTGAAGCTCGTGCCATTCCCCACATTCTGCACCAGAGTAAGCGTAAACTCAAGCGGATTCGAGGTGGTGGACATGACCAGGTCGTCCAGCACCGCGCCGCCAAAGGCCAGAGTAATGGTCACGCCTTCGCCAATCGAAAAGTCGTGACCATTCATGGCGATGCTCGAATACACAGCCGCGTTCCAGCCGTTCAGACTATCTGCCGTGACCATCTCGAAGCCTCCGACAGAGAATACCGCATTAGCATCGCTCAACACCAGGTCATCTGTGAAGATCTGCAAGCCGGGAGAATTCCCCACCACCAGCGTGCCGCTGTTCATCGTGAGCCCGGAGAATGTACCGCTGCCCTTCACCGTACCGCCATCCACGGTAATGCCGTCGGTCATAGCAATGCTACCATCGTTATGCAGGGTAGCATTCTCACCGCTCACGCTGAGGCTTTCGCCCGTCATGGATGCGCCCCTGCCTACCTGCATGGCGGCATTGTTCGTGGCACCGTTCACCTCGGTATTAGCCAGGTAGGCCTGCGAATCGTCAGCCACGCGTACCGAGCCTTCCTGCACGCCCAGGCAGCCGAAATATTGCGTAGAACTTTCATCTGCATCATGGCCTTCGAGCACCAGACAGCCGGCACCGTGTTTCTCCAGATTACCATCACCCACAATACCTTCGGTTTCCAACTTCTTACCCTGCACCACATGCAGGTGGCTCGTGGCATCAGCATCCGTGAATACAGCGATGTAAGCCACGCCCAGATCCTTCTCGGTGTAGAAGTGGCGCTCTTCCACTGCGCTGCCGCGGAAGGAAAGGAGTCCCTCAAATTCGCCTCGATCCTTAATGTAGGCCGACCCTTCTACGATGACGAGACTGCCATCACCATCATCATGATTCTTGTTGTTGCCGTTGCCATTACCGTTGCCATTATTTCCACTGTTGCCAGGCTTGGGCTTGGCATGCCCCTGCCCCGGATTACCGGGACGGCCACCATGCTTAGGATTATCGCAATTCGGATGTCCCTGGCGGCAGGCGTTCAACACCAGCTCGGCACCATTGCCAATCACAATATCCTTGCCTGTTGTATCTTCAATGATGGTAGCATCTTCCGTTACAGAGATGATCCACTCGTTGGTGCTGGTATAGTACAGTGTACCATTCTCCCAGCTCAGTGAAGCAGCATCCACGCCCGTGACGCTGTTGATAGCAGCATCCCAGCTGCCTGTATCATACTGAGCTCCCTCGGCCAAGGTCAGCAGCTTATATTTGCCCGCTGCCATGATATCGGCATTCATCACCACCACATCCAGACCACTCAACGTCATATTGGCATTCACGGACAGGGCGGAGAGATTCTGGTTCTTATCGCGCAGATCAAAGCTCAGGTAGCTGCCTTCCTCCATAGTGAAGATTCTTGCCGTCAGCGAATTGCTGCCACCAACCACCAAGCCTGTGCCACTACCAAAGCTCACGTCATAGCCGGAGCTGTTGAGCACTGCATTATCCAGCCATACCTGAGCATCGCTACCCACTGCGGTGCTGAAGCCACCTGTCTGTAAGATAGCTCCCGCCTCCATGCATAACGTACCTCCGCCCAAAGTAGTGGTACCCACAACGGTGTTTGTGCGGGAATTGTTGATTTCTGTCATTGTTCCGGCCACACCATTCTTCGCCGCAAGCAAATCAGCCTCTGTATATGCACCACTCAGCAGAATTTCACC
>JAFYRS010000173.1 GCA_017546845.1 Akkermansia sp. | reverse complement strand
GCCGCAGCCATGACCCCGGCGGTTATCAACGCCTATTACCACCGCCGCCCGCTGGTGGTGCTCACCATGGACAGCGCCGGTAGCTGCGGCGGCACCGGCGCGCCGCAGTGCGTGGAACAAGAGGCCCTTTTCGGCATGTACGCCCCCACGGTCGAACTGAACCTGCCCTGCCCGGTTTCGGATTTGCCCAATCTGGTGGAGGAGCTGGGCGAAGGATTCCCGCTGCACCTGCATGTGCGGCTGGATGCCGCCGCCGAGCCTCCGTACAATGATTTCAGCGCCATTGAGGTGAATGATGCCCCGCCCGCTCCGCGTTTCCGCGGCTCGCTGGCAGAGGTGGCCCAGATGCTGCGCTTCCGCTCCATGGAAGGGCTGGTCCTCGTCATCGGCGCGCTCGACCCCGATGAACAGGAACCCGCACTCTGGCTGGCCAGAACCCTGCGCGTGCCTGTGCTGGCAGAGGCCAGCAGCGGCCTGCGAGAGGAACTGGCCGGCTGCCTGCTGCACGGGGGCGATGATATGCTCATCCAGAACCCGCCGCGCCACGTGCTGCGCGTGGGCGATGTGCCCACCGGGGCATTCTGGAAAACACTTGAAAACCTGCCGCAGACCAGTGTTTATTCCCTCACCCGCACCGGATTCTCCGGCCTGAGCCGCAAGAGCAACGTGGTGGAGGGCGAGCTGGAGCAGATGATGAAGGCCATGGGAGATGTGCCGCATGTGGGTGATACAGAACGCCTGCTGCCCCAGAGCCGCCGCATGAGCAATTCCATGGAGGAGCTGCTGCTGGGTTACCCGGAATCCGCAGAGGCCATGGTGCGCGCTTTTTCACACCGCGCCTGCCTGGCCGATGTCATCTGCGTGGGCAGCGCCACCACCATGCGCCTCTGGAACCGCTTTGCCCAGTGCCAGGTCAACACCCCGTATCTGCGGGATCTGCACAGCACCGGGGCAGATGGCGTGCTGAGCACCTTCCTGGGCAATGCGGCAGATGCCGCCATGGCCTGTTGCCTGGTGGGCGACCTCACCCTGCTGCGCGATATCAATGCCGCCGCCATCGTCCCGCAGCTCAGCCCCGGCCTGCGCATCATTGCCGTGCTGAACAACGAGGGCGCCGCCGCCTCTTTGCACGCCACCGTCGGCGACCCGGAGATGGAACGCCTCCTGGTGCAGCCGCAGCCCTTCCGCATGGAGGAAATCGCCCGCCTCTGGGGCGCAGAGTACTACGCCATTCACAGCGATGCCGACCTGGAGGTGCTCGACTCCCTCACCACCAATGGGCTGGTGCTGCTGGAGCTCATCCCCGACGGCTCCATCACCCGCTGATTTGCAGCCACTTACACAGCATCCTCACGCCCTTCCCCGACCGGAAAAAGCAAGCGTAATCATCAAGATTATCAAAAATCAGCCAGGGAGGTCAAGCACCAATCGCGTAGGTGCCGCATTTTTGGCTTGACAAATGGTTAACAAAACTTTATCATGTCTGCGACATGAGAGTTGCCCTGACCATACTGACAGGCCTGATGATGGTGCTCACAGCGCAAGCCGAGCTGGTTGCTGCGCTGCGCCCCGCTATCAGGGAGGCCGCCGCCAAGCATGGTGTGGACCCCGTGATGATGGAGGCCATCATCCGGCACGAATCTGCCAATGCCACGTCAAGCGCCGCCCGCCGCAAGAATAACCTAGCGGGTATCATGGGCCGCAACGGCCAGCGCCGCTTTGAATCCAAGGAAGCCTGCGTAGAACACCTTGCTGAGCTGCTGGGCAAGTACCGCGCCAAGGGACGCGTGACCCTGGTGCAGATCAGCCGCGTTTACTGCGCCAGCCACCAGAAATGGGTGCGCGGCGTCACGGCCTACATGAAGCACATCAACGACGGCAAGTGGGGGCAAATCTGAGGAATGCAGATTTCAGAAGTCAGAATGCAGAATGCCTGAATTTGCCAGCTGCCTCCCGGCAGCTGGAAGTGAGAAAAAAGCCTGAGATGTTCTCAGGCTTTTTTGATATCTGTTTTAATACCTGGTTGACATGCTATGGATGAGCTTGTCCCTTAAACTCATGCGTGTGCTGCACATCGCAAAAAGGAATGCGCAGATTCTCACTACCCCGGGCGGCCATAACCAAAAAGCCTGAGAACATCTCAGGCTTTTTTCTCTTTCCCCCATGCTGCCGGGAGGCTGCATGCGAATTAATCATTCTGCATTCTGACTTCTGAAATCTGCATTCCTCAATCCCTGTGGTAGGGACTGCCGGCCAGGAGGGTATGGACACGGTAAATCTGCTCCAGCAGCACCACGAGGGCCAGCTCGTGCTGCATGGTGTGTCTGCCCAGGCAGAGCACGTGGTCGCAGGCATCGCGCAGCGCCTGGGTGTGCCCGTCCGCAGCACCGATGAGGAACGCCACATGCTTGACTGCCTGGAGCTGCCAGCGACGCACGCGTTTCTCCAGCTCACGGGTAGTCCAGTTTTCGCCGCGTTCATCCATGGCAATGCGGATGCACCCCTCACTGGCCTCCAGCAGGCGGGCCGAGACCGATTCCGAATCACCTGCCTTCACATAGCGAAGTTCCACCCGTCCGAGCGGGCGCAGGCGTTCCTCAAAGAATTTGACACCATCCCGGGCATAAGCAATAGAGGGTCTGGCAGCGGCAATAATGCGGAAATCCATGGCGAGACAACGGTACACCAGATGCCGCTCTACGTCAACCCTTTTACTTGACAGAAAAGGCTATTCTGCTACAATACCCGGCGATATGCTAATCGCTATTCCCATCGGGTATTTTGTGGCCATCATCCTGCTTGTCAGCGGGGTGTACAGCGGCATGGAGTTTCTGCAGGCCCGGCCGGAAAACAGCGTGGGGCCGGAGGTACTCCATGAGCTTGTTGTCCGCAGCTGGCCCGTGATTGCCGGGTCTGCCCTGCTGCTGCTCATTCAGATTGCAAAGCAGCTTGAAAAGCTGCGCCTGGTTGCGCACTATACCCCTGCTGCGACCACTGCCCCCATCAAGAAAAAGAAGAAGCAGGCAGAAGCCGAACCGGCAGCCCCTAATCTGGCAGATCTGGCGCGCACCACAGCCGCCGTTTCAGAGGGTGTAGCAGTAACCCCGATGTACCCGAATTCACCCATTCCCGGCGGTGGCCGCGTTCCCCAGCCCACGCCCACAGCCGCAGCCGAGCCCCCGGCCTCACCGGCCGTGC
>JAFYRS010000018.1 GCA_017546845.1 Akkermansia sp. | reverse complement strand
GCTGGCATCAGTAAGGGCCAGTTCCACATGGGCAATATCACGGGCATCGCCCAGAATGGTGCTGCGGTCCACCTTGGCGGTGACGGCGGCAGAATCACCAGTGGTCACGCGCTTCGCGGTGGCCCAGGGCTTGCCATCCTTCTTCACCACCACTTCCACCGTACCGGGTTCGTACACCACATCCTCCCAGGCAAAGCGGAACTGGTTCTTGCTCACCACCAGGCTCTTATCCTTCTGGGTGAAGGTGGGGCCCTCACCGCGGCGGCGCACGCCCTGGCTCTTGCCGTTCACAAAGAGTTCCGCCTCATCACCGCTGGTGAACACCATCACCGGCGTCTTCTGCCCCTCGCGGCCCGCCCAGTTCCAGTGCGGCAGGATGTGGGCCATCTGCTTCTCCGGATTCCACTGGCTCTGGTAGAGGTAGTAGATGTCCTTCGGGAAGCCGGCCAGGTCAATCAGGCCGAAGTAGGAGCTGCGGCTGGGGGCCTTGTTACCCATAGCCTTGAGCTGTGCCATGGCGGCCTTCTTCTCTTCCTCACTGGCGCCGATGAAGTTGCCGATATTGGAGGCGTCCTGGTTGTACGGAGTCGGCTCGCCGATGTAGTCGAACCCGGTCCACACGTATTCACCCGCCAGATCCGGCGCCTTGGTGTGGGCGTGCATCTCAATATCCGGGCAAGAACCCCATCCCGTGGAGGAAAGAGCATAGCTGCTCACCTGGAAATAGCGGGCACCGCTGTGCACATCCCACTGCATCGGGAAGAAGTAGGTATCGCGGGTAGACACGCAACTGCAGGTTTCAGAGCCATAGAACGGCTGCTCGGGGTGCTTCACCCGGAAATCACCATAAAGATGCGGCTTATAATTCAGGCCGTACACATCCATGGTATCAGAGAAGCCATTCTTATAGGCGCGCATGTCATTGCAGCCCACGGTATAGGGGCGCGTCGTATCGTACTTGCGCACCTCATCACGCAGGGCAATGGCGGTCTCCAGGTTGCGCTGGTGCTTCACCTGGTCATTGTGCCCCTGCTCCGGCACTTCATTACCACCACTCCAGGCAATGATACAGGGGTGATTGCGGTCGCGCAGCATGAAGTTGCGCACATCCTTCTGCCACCATTCAGGCCAGTACAGATGATAGCCGTTCACCTTATCGTACTTCTGGTTCTTCCAGATATCAAAGAGCTCATCAATCACCAGCACACCATGCTTATCGCACAGCTCCAGCACCTCAGGCGCAGGCGGATTGTGGGTCATGCGGATGGAGTTACAGCCCATTTCCTTCAGAATCTCAATCTTGCGCTCATAGCCACGGGCATGGAATGCAGAACCGAGGGCGCCCAGATCGTGGTGCTCACATACACCCTTGAGTTTCACTCGCTTGCCGTTCAGGTAGAAACCATCCTTGCGCCACTCTGCGGTGCGCACGCCGAAGGTGCTTTCCTTGCTGTCCACCTTTCTGCCATTCACGAGAATGCTGGTCTGCATGGCGTACAGATGGGGATTTTCCATGCTCCACAGCTCGGGGGCATACAGGCGGAGCTCCTGCTCCACTGTGCCACTGGTGCCAGGTTCAAGCGTAATCGTAGACGGCTGGGCCTGCACACCCTCCACAGACTGCTGCACTGTGATCTCTGCTATCTCACTGCCCGTATTTTCAACCGTGGTCTGCACCTTCACCAGCGCATAATCCTTCTTGATTTCAGGAGTCGTGATAAAGGTGGGCCACTGGGCCAGATGCACCGGACTGGTCTTTTCGAGCCACACGTGGCGGTAGATACCCGCGCCCGGGTACCAGCGGGTGGAAAGCGGCAGGTTGCTGGCCATCACGGCCACCAGGTTATCCTTACCGGCTTCCAGATACGGCGTGATATCCACGCGGAATGAATTGTAGCCGTATGCCCATTCGCCAGCCTTCTTGCCGTTCACGTATACCTGGGGATTGGCCATCACGCCATCGAAATCCAGATAGTAACGGTCTTTGTCTGCGCTGAAATCCGCGGGCACGGCAAAGTGCTTGCGATACCAGCCCCAGCCATTCCACGGCAGCTTGCCGGTTTCATTCGGCTCATCCATGAGGAAGGGGCTCTCGACCGCCCAGTCGTGCGGCAACTGCACGCTCTTGTAACCAGACTCATCGAGTTCCACCGCAGCATAAGCCGTGGCAGGCAGGCCGCGCTTCACCGTGAGGGGTTGGTTATTCACGCCGGTGAACATCACCTCACGTATGCTGGCCCAGCTGGCGATATTCGTATCTGCTACAAGAATCTTGATGGAACGGACAGGCTTTCCGCCCACATCGATGAACGAAGCCGCCTGATGCCCGACCTTGAACGTGCGGCGGGTCTCGGAATCGCCGTGGTCAATCACCACTGTGGCCGTCAGGTTATTCCGCTGCTCCCAATAGATGACCGCCATCTTGACTGCGTCATCAAATCCGGGGCGAATCACAAGGTAGTGATTTTCGTACTGATCCTTGGCACACCAGCGGGTCATCAGATCACCATCCACCGCATACGCGGCAGGATGCGTGCCCTGGTGAGAATCGGCATAAACAGGCACGCCTGCCTCGGCAGGGTCTCCAGAACCATAGTACTTGAATTTCCACCCAAAATCGAAAGTTTCCCGCTCGCCGGCATAGGCGCTGGCCACACTCAGCGCCAGCATTGGCAGCATATATTTAGTTTTCATCATAATCATGGATACGCGTTATTCTAGCATTTTATTTCATGCTGTAAATAAAAAAGCGGCGGACTACACCCTCAGGTATGCGCGGTGACGGTACAGCCAATACAGCATAAGCCACAGAGCCCCATAGCTCAGGCATTCATACAACAGGGGATTGTCAGCCCAGCGGAAAAGAGAATATGCCACATTTCCCCATATACTGCGCCCACCCACACCCGGCGTATTCGTGAGCAGATACGCCAGAAGGGCATTGCACCCGACCACCCTCAACGGAAAGGCCAGATACCCGGCGGCCGGCAGCAAATCAAACACCAGATGAAATACCGCCAGCAGCAGCAGACACCAGCCACCACTCCACAGCACCATCGTGCTGGTGAACAGGTGCTTGATGAGCGGCGTATCCAGCTCCAGCAGCAACGCCGCCCCCAGACACAGAACCCCGGCACCAGCCAGCAGCAGGCAGGCACGTATTCCCTTCATGCGGAACAACACGCCACCAGCCAGAGCACCCATGAGTGTGAGCGCCCCGAAATTGAGCGAGGTGAGAATCCAGGTATAAGGCGTGCCGTCCTGCCAATGGCCCTGCAAGCGGCAGTCAATGAAATAAGCCAGATTGTTGCGCGGCTGAAAAAGCCCGGCAGGCTGCCCACCATACGGAACAAAGCGCAGCAACGCCCAATAGGCCAGCAGCAGCACCACGCAGCAGGCCAGCTGCCCGCGCCAGTTCCAGCGCATCAACACCAGCGCACTCATCAGATACCCGCTGGCTATCGCCTGCAATGTATTGCAGAACAGGTTCATGCGCGCAGGGTCTCCACTGCACAAATTCCCCTGTACCACCATTCCCAGGACAAAAAGCAGCACCACGCGCCGCAACACCCGCCACCAGGTTCGCCAACAGGCCTGCTCTCGGTACCGGGCAAATGCAATGGGCATGGAACAGCCCGTAATGAACAGGAACAGCGGCATGACCAGGTCCCAGCAGGTGAAACCGCAGCCCCACTCTGCGTGCACAAACTGTCTGCCCAGCCACGCAGGCACATCATTCCCCCATACCAGGCGGCACAACTGCCACAGCACAGCCGCACCGCCGGATAACAGCACCATATCCAGCCCACGCAAGGCATCAATACTCAGAATCCTGTTATTTTCTGCAGTCATGCTGCCCAGACTACCAGAATTCAGGCGGCTCTTGAAGAAAAAACTCAATTACTGCTTGATTTTTGCCACCGGCAAGGTAGAATGACAGGCAAACCAACCCACAATAAACCATGAAAGTACTCATCACCGGCGGCGCCGGCTTCATCGGGTCTCACATTGCTGAGCATTACCAGGGTATCGCAGAGGAAATCCGCGTGCTGGACAACCTGCGCACTGGCTACAAGAAGAACCTTGACGGCCTGAAGGTAACCTTCATCGAAGGTTCTATCACCGACCGCGAACTCGTGGCCAAGGCCGTGGAAGGCGTGGACTACATCTTCCACATGGCTGCTATGGTATCCGTGCCGGAATCCATGCAGAAGCCCCGCGAAACCGTTGACCTGAACGTGAACGGCCTGCTCACCGTGCTGGAGGAAGCCAGCAAGGCGGGTGTGAAGAAGGTGGTGCTCGCCTCCTCCGCTGCCATCTATGGCGACAATCCCATCGTTCCCAAGGTGGAAACCATGTACCCCGAGCCCAAGAGCCCCTACGGCATCACCAAGCTGGATGGAGAGTACTACATGGAAATGTTCCGCACCACGGGTCAGGTGAACACGGGCTGCTGCCGCTTCTTCAACGTATTCGGCCCGCGCCAGGACCCCAAGGGCGCCTACGCTGCCGCCGTACCGATTTTCATGGAAAAGGCCATCAAGGGCGAAGACATCACCGTTTATGGTGATGGCGAGCAGACCCGTGACTTCATCTATGTGAAGGATATCGTGGGTGGTCTCACCTATGTGGCTGAGCACCCGGAAGTTACCGGCGTGTATAACGTGGGCTACGGTGGTCAGATTACCATCAACGACCTGGCCAACATCATCATCGATGCCGCTGGTTCCACCTCCAAGGTGGTGCACCTGCCCGAGCGCCCCGGCGATGTGAAGCACTCCCGCTCCTGCGCCGACAAGCTCCGCAATGCAGGCTGGACTCCCAAGTACACGCTTGAGGAAGGCCTCAAGACCACGCTTGAATACTTCAAGAGCGTGACCAAGTAAACAACATCCTCATGCAACCGGGGTTTCCACTGCGGGAACCCCGGTTTCTTATTTCCTGCCACATGTGCGACGATTCACCCCCGCGCCTCAAGGCCGCCGACTTGCAGAAGCTGGCGCAGCAGCGGCTTGCCGAGCTGCAGGCCGGGGAAGAAGAACTGCACCCGGTCATCAACACCACCCGGAAACTCGCCCGGAATTTCTGGGGCAGCGCGTGGATGAAGCAACTGGCGCACTGCGAATCCGGCGGCATGTGCCTGGCACCCGGGCGCACTCTGCTGCGCCATGGCTGCGTGCTCGACCTCCGCATCACCCCCGGCTGCATCACCGCCCTCGTCAGCGCAGAGGAACTGTATGAGGTGGAACTGCACATCACCCCGCTGGAGGAAGAGCAACTCGACGCCCTGAGCCAGGCCTGCAGCAACCACATCAACTCCCTGCTCGCCCTGCTGAAAGGAAACACTACCCCGGATGTGCTGCAACAACTCTGCCACCCCGACCACGGACTCCTCCCCACCCCGCAGGACTGGCACATGCGCTGCACATGCCCCGACTGGGCAGAACCGTGCCCCCATGCTGCGGCGGCCATCTACGCAGCCGGCTGCCTGATTGATGAGAATCCCGAATTACTCTTCACCCTGCGGAGCATGGATGCCACGCTTCTCCTGCAGAAACCTGCAGCCCCCGCACCGCTGAATACAAAGAAACTTGCCGACATATTCGGCATTGATTTCATCGAAACATACTGACAAGCAAGGCGCTTCTTTTTTCTGTATTACAGAATAGGCACATTACCAAACTGCGGCCCATAATTTCCTGCTTGTCATCAGGCTTTTTTCTGGTAGAATAGAATGCAGTGTAAAGCATATCTATATGAGAAAGACTTTCTACATTCAGTCGATATTGGCAGCACTTGCCACAATAGGCACGGGAGTTGCACTGGTCAGTTGTTCAGATGATACTCCCAAGCATCCCGCCGGTGAGGCCGCATCTACCCAGACAGAAAACACATACACCCTGGGTAACAACCTCCTTTCGGCTGATTTCCTCTGGAAAAACAATGGCCTGGAATTTGGTGGTCTGAAAGGACCGGACGGCACTGCATTACTGCAGAGCGGCGGCGCCGTATTCACGCTCAATCTGGCAAATGGCAAGCAGATGAGCTCTACCGATATGAAAGCCACCCAGCCGAAGCTGGAGGCTCTCACCGCCAACCCGCAGGCACTGCGCGTTTCTGAGCAGCTGCCGGGTCAGGCAATTTCCGCCACCTTCACCGCTCCCGATGGTTCGTTCAGCATCGAATGGAAAGCCGTATTACGTGAAAATTCGCACTACATCCGCCAGGAATTCACCCTGAAGGCCACAGACAAGCCCGTTCCCTTCAACAGCATCACTGCTCTGCAGGTGGTTCCCACATACGAAGGCGGCATTCCGGCCATTTCCGGCAACACCACCCACGGCACCGTGGCTGTTACGGATAAACTCTTCATGGGTCTTGAAACGCCCATGTCTGTGATGACCGTTGGTCAGCATGGCGCCATCCAGGAAAACACCTGGAGTCCGGAAAGCTGGTCGCCCGGCATGTTCGGCAGCGCCTTCAACATACCCGAAAGCTTCCACCCGGTCTATGGTGATAAATTCGATGCCAAGAACGGCCCGGTTCTGCGAGACCTGCTTGTGGCAGAAGGCCCGGTGAACTTCCTTGAACCCGGCGAACTCAAGGTTGACTTCGAGTACGAAAAAGGCAACAACCGTCTCAACATCGTAGGTGTGCAGCTGGTCACCACCGCTGGCCAGGTTATCAATGAAGATATCCACCCCGGCCACACCGGCCACCAGTCCGATGCCTCCGAATACCGCATGGTCGTCCCCGTAGCCGGAACCTACCACCTGCGCTACTGGGTTGAGAAGAAGACCGAACCCGTAACCAGCAGCGGCCGCATCTCGCTCTCTCTGGCCATGGGCAACCCGGAAGAAACCAGCAACCCCATTCCTGAGGATATGGTACGCGGCACATGGGTGCGCAAGACCAATCTGACCAAGGAATCCCCGTGGAAGGTCAGTTCTGTGCTCGGCCTGTTCCGCCCCGGCCAGCAGCGCCGCTCGTTCCTCCGCTACATCGAACGCGAGAAACCGGTTCCCTACCGCACCATGGTGCACTACAATGACTGGTATGAAGTGGGTATCGTGCTGCACGACTACGAAGATCCGGCCAAGCGCACCAGCGAGAAAATCTCTCTGGACATCATCAACGCCTGGAAAAAGGAACTCTTCGAAAAGCGCAAAACGAGCATCGACGCTTTCGTGATTGATGACGGCTGGGATGATTTCAACAGCCTCTGGGACTTCCACTGCGGCTTCCCGAACGGTTTTGCCAAGGTGAATGAAGTGGCCACCAGCATGAATTGCGGGCTTGGCACATGGCTGGGTCCGGTGGGTGGCTACGGCGCCAGCAAGCGCATGCGCATCAACAGCTGGAACGAAACACACCCGAACAACCGCATCGCCAACTTCGAGCTCTCCAACCCGGAGTACTTCAATGCCTTTGTCGACCGCTGCAAGTACATGGTGAAGAACTATGACATGCGCTACTTCAAGTTCGACGGCATCTCCACCAAATTCCACGCCAAGGGCCCCGGCGCCCTGGAAGATGCTGAAGGCATTCTGCGCGTGCTCTCCGCCCTGCGCGAAGCCAGACCCGACATCTACATCAACACCACAGTGGGCACATGGGCCAGTCCTTTCTGGTTCATGTATGCAGACTCCATCTGGCGTCAGGAAAACGACTTCGACCAGATGGGCAACGCTGGTGATGCCCGCGACAAGTGGATTACCTACCGCGACCGCCTCGTGCATGAAGTCTTTGTGGAAGGAGCCCCGCTCTTCCCCATCAACGCCCTCATGACCCACGGCACCATCATCACCAAGAATGGCCCGCCCCGCATCATGAGCAAATCCCCGGAAAACTGCATCAAGGAAATTCGCACCGCCTTTGCCTGCGGCTCCGGGCTTCAGGAAATCTATGCTGATGCCGATCTCCTGGCTCAGGAAGACGGACGCCTCTGGGATGAACTGGCTGCCTGCATTGCCTGGGTGCGCCGCAACGCTGATGTGCTGGAAGACACGCACTGGGTAGGAGGTAACCCCTGGGATAAGAAGAAGCAGGACGGCGACATTTACGGCTGGGCCTCCTGGAATCCCGAAAAATGCACCCTGGCCCTGCGCAATTCCTCTGCACAGCCCAAGACGCTCAAGGCCACCCTGCGCCAGATTCTGGATGTGGCCCCCGGCTTCACCGGCAATGTCATCCTCAAGAGCTCCTTTGCCGACCAGCGTCACCTCAAGGGCGTCATGGATCGCAAGCTCAATGTAGACACGGAGATTACCATCACGCTTGACCCCATGGAGGTCATTGTCATGGAGGGTGTCGTCTCCCAGGCAGCCATCGCCCGATAAGCTCATTGCTCTACAGCAATTTCACCAGGCTGCTTTCCAACCGGAAGCAGCCTGCTTTTATTTACAATATGCATTTATAGCCCAATATGTCAGCAATCAAGAATTATTCTTGCTTACTTTGGAATGGTTCGATATAATACAGCCAACAAAAGTTATGGCAAATTCCAAAACAAGTTCCAACCGCAGCATGGCCACCAGTCTGGTGCGCAAGGCGGGCGTGCGCATGACCCAGCAGCGCCGCGCCGTGCTGGAAACCATCCTTGCGTCAACAGACCACCCCACGGCGGCCATGCTCTATGAACGCACCAAGGCACACATGCCGGGAATCTCATTGGCCACAGTGTATAACTGTCTGGAAACCATGGCAGAAGCAGGCATCATCAACCATCTGAATTTCGACAACGGTCCCTCGCGATTCTGCCCGAATCTGGAGCCGCATGTCCACTTGCTGGACGACACGAACAACCGGGTGCTGGATGTGCAGCTCAAGCCCGGGCTCTGCCCCGAAGATGTGTTTGATTTGCCGGAAGGTACGTGCGTGACACGCATGGACGCTTGCCTCCACGGCAATATTCCTGTATAATGCCCGCCGCAATGAGCCTGGTCATTAAAAATCTGCATGCGCGCGTCAAGGACGGCGCTCCTATTCTCAACGGCATCAACCTGGAAATCCCCAAGGGCGAGGTACACGCCATCATGGGGCCCAATGGTTCCGGCAAGTCCACCCTGTCGAAAGT
>JAFYRS010000172.1 GCA_017546845.1 Akkermansia sp. | reverse complement strand
TCTTATCGTCGATATCGGCCATTGTCGTATATGTGGGGTTGATAACTACGTCTATTTATGACCTATTTTTCCCAGAATGCAATCCTTTTTTGTTGCAACGCGGCATTTTTAAGTCCAAAATAGGGTCATGCAAGACCAGAAGGATACAAAAGTGTTAGCAAAGAGGAAAAAAGACATGGTATGGGGATGCATTGCCCTGCTCATACTCCTGGTGGGTGCCATCTGCTTCTGGAGCACCGTCAACAAAGCTCCCCAGGCAGAATGGCGCAACGCCTATACAAAACTGCCGTGGGAAGCAGCCGGAGTCTGCATCACCGGGGCGGAAGCCTCATGGAAAAGCTCTCAGGGCGATGCCCGCATGGAACTCCGCGCCTATTGTTACCCGGCCTGCCGCCTGGTGCTCTCTGAAGCAAGCGGTCAGGGCTACATCACGGTTCGCATGTTTGATTCTTTCGGAACCCAGATGGGCGACCGTGTCCGCATCAACTACAACAACGGCCGGTTCCAGCCCACGCAAGGCAACAGCCTGCAGGTAACGGAAACAGAAGCACAAATCCGCCTTGAGGACGGATTCAAAACGACGGATTTATACAAGTTACACCAGGTCAATGAGAAAGAGAAATACTGGTCTGTACAGGTAACGTGCCACCCGGATGGCGGAGAACCTGAAGAACTGGGACGCCTGAGCATTCTCCCCCATGACCTCTGATACCACCACCCCGCGTTGGCGCGGGCGTCTTGTGCGCATCCTCGTCAGCCTTCTGGGCGGGGCGTTCATGGCGCTTGCATTCCCACCGTATGACCTGGGCAACCTGGTGTGGGTCGGGCTTATTCCCCTGCTCTGCGTGCTCTGGAACGGCCGCTCCGGCTTCTGGCGCGGTGCGGGCTATGGCTGGCTCTACGGCATGGGGTGGTACTGTGTGAGCTTCTGGTGGATTCACAATGTGGGATACGTATTCCGCATTCCCCTGCCCGTATTCCTTGGCATCGCCTTTTTGCCGCTCATGGCATTTTATTCGTGTCTGGTCGGGCTCTGGGCAGGGTTGACCAACACACTGTTACGCCCGCTCCTGGCTCCCGTGCCCGATACCACGGGAATGAAAACCGCCCGCAAGGACCTGGCCTGGAGCGAATGGGCATCTGCCGATCTGCGCAGCACAGTCCGCTGCGCCATAGGAGGCGGCGCCATGTGGGTCTGCATCGAATGGTTGCGCGCCAACGGCACGCTCGGTTTCAGCTGGAACAGCATGGGCATGGCGCTATACAACGGGCTTTCGCTCGTGCAGTGGGCCGAATTCATCGGCACGGCGGCGCTCTCCTTCTTCCCCACTGCCGCCGCCATCATTCTCTGGGGTGCGAGCCGCCGCACCTGGCTGCAGTACCGCGCCATCGGCAGGGGCTGCCGCCCGTGGGATTTCTACGGCGTGGTGATTGTGCTCTTTGCCATGTTTGCCGGTGGCCTGGCCATATCCAAGATGTACTCGCCGCTGACCATGTTCAAGCGGGATTCAGTGCTGCAGCTGCCAGTCATGGGGGTGCAGCTGAATCTGGACCAGGTGGAGCGTATCGAAGGCGGCAGCAGACAACCGGGGCTGTACGGCGAATTTCTGCGCACCACGCGCCAGGCGTTCAATGACGTGCAGAAGGCCACCATCAAAAAAGCCATGGACAACCCGGAGGTGGCACTCACCCAGCAGCTGCCGCTCTGGGTCATCTGGCCGGAAAGCGCCATGGGCTGCCCCATCTATCTCAACACAGAAACAAATACACTCCTCCCCGACTACTGCACCACGAAGCTCTTTTTCGGAGACGAAGGACTACCGCTGGTGCGCCAGCAAGTGCGGGAAATGGGTGGGCAGGATTTCGTACTCTTTACCGGAGTGGATCAGAACCGCTGCGAGCCGACCAACACCCCCGGCGCATACGAACCGCGCGGCATGTTCAACTCCATGGCCATCATACCCGGCGGGTTCGATTCCATCACCACCACCTCCAAGCAGCACCTCATGCCTTTTGGAGAATACATTCCCTTTGCAGAGGAAATCGAGTGGATTGGCCAGATTTATAGTGAACTGACCGGCACCCAGGTGGGTGAAGGCATCCGCCCCGGCACGGGTGATGAACCCATTCCTGTAGCCGTTCCGGGCACAGGTGAAACCGTCGGCGTCATCCCCGCCATCTGCTACGAGGACACCGTGGGCCGCCTGCTCACCAAATATGTGCGCAAAGGCCCGCAGGTCATCGTCAACATTTCAAACGATGGCTGGTTCCGCGATTCCAGCTGCGGCGAACAGCAGGCCCGCAATGCCGCTTTCCGCTGCATTGAGCTGCGCCGTCCCATGGTGCGCGCGGCCAACATGGGCTACACCTGCGCCATTGCACCCAATGGTGCGTTCATCGACATTCTGCAAAAGGCGGATGGTTCTCCCCACCTGCCCGGCCACAGCTACGCCGTGCTCCCGGTGGACAAGAACGCCGGCTACACCCTCTACGCCCTGCTGGGCGACTGGGCGGTTGCGCTCTGCGTCATTGTGGTCATCCTGACCAGCATGCCGGCGCTCGTTACCCGGCTGCGAAATCAGAACTGATTTAATTCCCCAATAACACAAAAATCCCCGGGCAGATATCCAGCCCGGGGATTTTTCCATCATGAAGGAATTGGCGCGTATCAATAGGCACGGGCCCAGAGCACGCGGCGCGTGGTGGGGCGACCGGTCAGGATACAGGGAGCGGCCTCGGCGGCGCAACCCATTTCACCCTGCGGCACGCAGCGGATGGAAATGCGCAGGCTCTTGGCCAGCGTTTCCTCCTCCTCGGGGGTGCCGTCCCAAGGGCAGAGCAGCCAGTCGGCATCGCCCTCGCCGTTGAAGTTTTCCTTGAGTTCCTCCAGGCTGGAGCACGGGTGGATGTGGCTGTCGCGGAAGGCGCGCTGGCGCTGCAGCAGCGTGTTCTGGATATCCTCCAGCAGGCTCACTGCGTTCTCCACGAGCTCAGCCTCAGAGATGAAGCTCTTTTCGTTGGTGGGCTGGTCGCGGCGGCAGAGGCATACAGAGCCCTTCTCCAGGTCACGCGGACCAATCTCGATGCGCACAGGCACGCCCTTCTTCACCCATTCCCACTTCTTGGTACCGCCGTTGAGGTCGCGGGTATCGACCTGCACACGCAGCGGCATGCCGTGGAAGCTCATGGCGCTGAGCTTGTCTGCCAGCTCCTGACAGTGCGCCAGAATAGCCTCCTTGGTGTCGGCCTTGGGGGTAACGGGAATGATGACAATCTGCTTCGGGGCCACGCGGGGCGGGCAGACCAGGCCATCGTCATCAGAGTGGGCCATAATCAGCGTGCCAATCATGCGGGTGGACACACCCCAGGAGGTGGTCCAGGCAAACTGGCGCTCATTGTTGCGGCCGGCAAAGGAAATGTTCTGAGCCTTGGCGAAGTTCTGCCCCAGGAAGTGGGAAGTACCGGCCTGAATGGCCTTGCGGTCCTGCACCATGGCTTCTACCGTGAAGGTGCGCACAGCACCGGGGAAACGCTCGTGCTCGGTCTTTTCGCCGGGAATCACATCCACCGCCAGCACATCGCGCTGGAATTCCTCGTACACCTTGTGCATGAGTGCGGTTTCCTCCTCGGCCTCCTCGCGGGTTTCGTGAGCCGTGTGCCCCTCCTGCCACAGGAACTCTGCCGTGCGCAGGAAAATGCGGGGACGCATCTCCCAGCGCATCACGTTGCACCACTGGTTCACCTTGATGGGCAGCTCACGGTAGGACTCCAGCCAGCGGGAGAACGCAGCACCAATCACCGTCTCGGAAGTCGGGCGAATCACATACTTATCCGTCAGCTCGCCGGAAGGAATCATGCGGGTCTTACCGGTCTCCGGGTCCTTCACGGCCTCCAGGCGGTGGTGGGTAACCACGGCGCATTCCGTGGCAAAACCTTCAGCATGCTCGGCTTCCTTCTCCAGATAGGAAACAGGGATGAGCATGGGGAAATAGGCATTGGTGTGCCCGGTGCGCTTGAAATCAGCATCGAGCTGCTGCTGGATGAGCTCCCAGATAGCGTAGCCCCAGGGCTTGATGACCATGCAGCCGCGCACCTCGGAATTCTCGGCGAGGTCGGCGGCCTTGATTACTTGCTGATACCACTCAGGGAAGTCCTGTGCGCGCGTGGGCGAAATAGCGTTCTGTTGTGCCATGGCGGGGATTTTATGGATTATGGTTAAAAAAGTCAATGAAAATCAGTTCCTCCGGGGTGGGTTTCCTGGCGCAATTTGTGGTTCAGCACCGCCAGCAGCACCATGAAGATACAGAGCAACCACAGATGAACAACCACAGCGAACCCGGCAACTGCCAGTGCTGCCGCCAGGCTGATGCCGTGCACCTGTCGGGGCGATTTCATGAGCCCCTGCATAATCTGCCCGCCATCCAGCGGAAAAATAGGCAGCAGATTCAGAAGAGTCCACCAGCAGCTCAACTCAATCAGGAAAAAGAACAGGAACATGGCCAGCGGCGGGTATGACATCACCGCCTCTGCTGGCATATACCCCTGCACAAATTGAGCGGCATAGGAAGCAGCACTCCGGAAATCCCCTATGTACACCCCCAGCAGGACATAGGCCAGCACTCCCACCAGCGCAGATGACAACGGGCCGCATGCCGTCATCGCCACCCCTTGTCTGCGGGTGAGACGGACCGTCTCATTCGTGCAATCTCCACCAAGCCATGCCAGATACACACATGGTTGGCCACCGCCCAGTTTCCGCCCCACCAGAGCATGTCCCATTTCATGCGTCAGCAGCACGACAAAGGCTGCCAGAATAAAAAGCAACACGCTGAAAAGCTCTACCACACTGGAAATCATGAACGCGCCGCCCAGAAAAGACAGCGTCAGCCAGAGCGTGGGATGGATGCATACCCGCACCCCGAATAGCGAGAACCGTATCATTGCGACCATTCTATGCTCCAAAGCCCTCACCGCGCAAGCCTGCAAGCCGCCATAAAGCGCATCATGACAAGGAAAATTATCTCTGCATTGACCCGATTCTTGCTTGCAGAATGTTTAAGGATAGTGTAATATAGACGCAATTCATGGAAGCCGAATACACAGAAGACGACATTCAAACACTGGACTGGCGCGAGCACATCCGCTTGCGCCCGGGTATGTACATAGGCAAGCTGGGCGACGGCACCATGCCGGACGATGGTCTGTACGTACTGCTCAAGGAAGTCATCGACAACTCGATTGACGAGTTCGTGATGGGTATCGGCAAAAAAATACTCGTGAGCATAGACAAGGAAGGCCGCAGCGAAATCCGCGACTTCGGACGCGGTATTCCGCTGGGCAAGCTCTACGAATGCGCCGCTAAAATCAACACCGGCGGCAAGTACGATGGCGAAGCCTTCAAGAAATCCGTTGGTTTGAATGGCGTGGGTATCAAAGCGGTGAATGCGCTTTCCGAAACGTTTGAGATTCAGGCCTACCGTGAGGGGCAGACCCGCCGCATCCTGTTCCAGGCAGGCGAAATGATAGAAGGCAGCGATGTCACCGAAGCAACCGACCAGCCGGATGGCACGCGCGTGGCGTTCATGGTGGATCGCAGCATCTTTGCGGCCGATGCCGCCTACAACCTCAGCTTTGTAGAGCGCATGTGCCGCTACTACTGCTACCTGAACACCGGGCTCACCATCAACCTGAATGGCCGCAACATTTCCTCGAAAAACGGCCTGCTGGATCTGCTCAAGGAAGAGATGAAGGAGGAACCGCTCTACGCGCCCATCCACATTTCCGGCAGCGACATTGAGATTGCCATCACCCACGGTGATGACTACGGCGAGGAGTACTACTCCTTCGTGAACGGCCAGCACACCACCATGGGCGGCACGCACCAGGCCGCCTTCCGCGAGGCTATCGTCAAGACGCTGCAGGGCTACTTCAAAAAGAGCTACGAAGGCTCCGACATCCGCAACGGCATCCAGGCCGCCATCAGCATCAAGGTCATCGAACCCGTGTTCGAATCCCAGACCAAGACCAAACTGGGCAGCAACACCATGGGCCCCGGCAAGGAAACCATCCGCACCTTCGTGCTCAACTTCCTTGCCCGTGAGCTGGATAACTACCTGCACCGCCACCCCGAAATCGGCGAGGCGATGGAGGAGAAAATCAAGGAAAGCGAAAAGACCCGCAAGGAAGTGGCAGGTGTTACCGGCAAGGTGGCCAAGGAACGCGCCAAGAAAGCCAAGATTCACACCCGCAAGCTGCGCGACTGCCGCGTGCACTACGACACGAAGCACAAGCGCGCCAAGGAGACCATGCTCTTCATCACCGAGGGTGACTCCGCCTCCGGCTCCATCACCACCGCCCGCGATGCCGAGACGCAGGCCGTCTTCTCCCTGCGCGGCAAGCCCGCAAACAGTTTTGGCATGAACCGCGCCGCCCTCTTCGAGGAAAAGCGCAACGAAGAGCTGGACTTCCTGCACCTGGCGCTCAACATCGACCGCAGCATGGAGGATTTGCGCTACAACAAGGTCATCATCGCGACTGATGCGGATGTGGACGGCATGCACATCCGCCTGCTGCTGCTCACGTTCTTTATCCAGTACTTCCCCGACCTCATCCGCGAGGGTCACCTCTTCATTCTCCAGACCCCGCTCTTCCGCGTGCGCAACAAGCAGAAAACGCTTTATTGCTACTCTGAAGCCGAGCGCGACCGCGCCGTGAAACAGCTGGGGCGCAACCCGGAAATCACCCGATTCAAGGGTCTGGGTGAAATCTCCCCCTCTGAATTCAAGGCCTTCATCGGTGAAGATATACGCCTGGAGGAAGTAACGCTCGAAAACGCGCACAACCTCAAGGAAATCCTCCGCTTCTACATGGGGGACAACACCGATGACCGCCGCCAGTACATCGTTGATAACCTCCGAATCGAAGAAGATTTAGCATGAAACACCAACTCATTACCTTGACAGCAACCGCCGTTCTCTCCCTCTCTGCCTTTGCAGAATGGGAGCCACGGGGCATGTGTTATGTGTGGACCAGCGACAAGAAACCGGCAGAAGTCCCTGATGACATGCTCACAGGTGTTTTGTATGACTACAACCGCAATCCGAAAGGCGAGTTTTTCACCTATTCCGGAATCTATAACACTGGCAAAACAGGGCCCGCCAGAAGAGATCTCAAATCAGCCATTAAAACACGTAGCACGGGTGCGAAAAATCCGACTAACAGCCCAGATGTGCACGGTCAGTTTGCCTATACACTCAAAGAATTGATGAACGGCAAATACAGCATCCTGAAACGCTACTACAAATATCCATACACCGTTGCCACACCGCATATATACCTGGCGCCCTGCACATTCAAATCCCTGGCAGCAGAATTAGATGGAGCACCTGCCAGTAACACCCTGAAAGCCCCCGAATCAGACTTCCTTCCTGACGATGAGGCATCTTCCGGAGGAAACAAGCCTGCAAAAGGCAAAGCAAAGGCCTACGATGACCATATTTCCTGGTTCGGGGTATTCCGAGGCAAAGTAACAGCCCCGAAAAGCATGACTTTCCGATTTTACGGAGCAGCAGATGATGCCATAGCAGTCCGCTTTAATGATAACCTGGTACTGGAAACAGGTTTCTTCAAGCCAGAACTATACAAAGGCAACGGGATTAAGGATAAAGGATGCGACTGGTACTACACCAAGCAATACCAGAAAGAGGTAGTGGAAGGCATACATCCGGATAAAAAAGGATACGTCGTCAGAAAGCTCCGCAGCACACCGTTCTGCAACGATGCATTTTCGGGAATCACTGGCGGGCATCCCATCAAGGTAAAAGAAGGTGAAGTCTACCCAATAGAAATCATCATTGGTAACAACGGAGGAAGCACACTCTTTTACCTGCTCACGCAAGAAGTGACTCCCGGCAACAATGCCCCCTTGCAACTGTTCCGCACCAGCGAAGCATCACCGAGCCACCACCCATCATTTAAAGAATACAGCAGCAAGCATTATGGAGAACAAGGTCCGGATTTCGCAGAAGATTCCCCCATCTGGAAAGTGGTTTCCTCAAAAAAATCCAAAAAGACGACCAAACCATCCAGCTCCATAAGTGGATTTAAGAAGCTCTAATTTTCCCCGTGAACAGACACATGTACCAACCCGCCGTCTCCCTACTCTGCGTCTTTCTCATCTCTATGATTTCCCCGGCCGCCGCCGAATGGGAAAAACGCCCGGTGGCCTATGTATGGACTGGAGCAGAAGAAGCAGAGAAAGACCCCGGAGGACTATTGCGCGGTACAATATATGACATCAAACGAGACCGCAGGGGCAAGCTTAAACCCCAGGTACAGCAGCACGCTGGAGACTGGTGGAACCATGTGCGCAACGACTACATGGAAACCATGAAGGACATCATGGCCCGGCGCCATAGCGACATCAAATACAACTATGAATACAAAACCCCCTGCGCTGTCGGCCACCTATACCTGCAACGCCGCTATGGGGTGAATATGGATGGCGAACTCGACCTTGCATCCGGCAGGAAAGCCACCGAAGCAGCGGCCGATTTCATCAGCGAAAGCGCAGAAGCCATCCCCGGCGGTTGGATTGGCGTTTTCAAAGGGCGCGTCAAAGCCCCCAGAACCATGAAATTCCGTTTCGTCGGTTCCGCAGATGATACCATCATCGTGCGCTTCGGCGGTAAAGTCGTCCTCGAATCCGGCTATGTACTCCCCAGTGTATTCACAGGCAACAACAGCGACGAAGCCTTTTCGAAAGGCACGGAAAAACAATACATCCAGAACCTCCGATCAGGCAAAGACCCGAAGCACAAAGACTACAAACTACTCCAGCTCAAAAGCGCCGGATTCTTCAATAATACCTTCGGCGGACTCGTGGGCGGCACCCCCGTCAGTGTCAAAGAGGGCAGTGACTACCCCATTGAAATCATCATCGGTGAATGCGGCCGCCACGGCTTCTACTACCTGCTGACCCAGGAAATCACCAAGGAAAAGAACGCCCCGCTCATGCTCTTCCGCACCAACGAAGACTGGCCTGCCTCCCAGCCGGGCAGCGAACCCGGCCCCGCCTACAGCAAAGACTCCCCCGTCTGGAAAACAGTATCCGCCAAAAAGAAAAAGAAAAAATCCTGAACAGAAAGCCCCATTCCTGCACCTGCGTTGTTGACAGCACCTCTCCCCTGCGTTAAAATACCGGTAATATCAATTTAACACCATGAAAACACTCATCATTGCCCGCCACGGCAACACCTTTGCCAAAGGCGAAACTCCCACCCGTGTAGGTTGCCACACCGACCTGGAACTCGTAGAAGAAGAGCGCGGCAAAGGCGTAGGCCTGTACCTCAAGAAGCTCGGTCTGGTGCCCACCCGCATTCTGGCCGCCCCGCTCAAGCGCACCCTGGGCACTGCAGCCCTCGCAGCCGAAGCCGCCGGCTGCACCTGCCCGGTCGAGCCCGACCACCGCTTCATCGAAGTCGACTACGGCCCCGATGAAAACAAGACGGAGGAACAGGTCATGGCCCGCCTCGGTGCCGAAGCAGCCAAGGCCGAAGGCATTGACCCCTCCACCCTCTCTCCCGGCGAAATTGAGGCTAAAGGCGCCGCCATCATTGACAAATGGAACGCGGATGCCACTGTCCCCACCGGCTGGAAAGTGGACGTACAGCAGATACGAGACAACTGGATGAGCCTCGCCGCAGAGGTCAAGGACGGCGAAATCATGCTCTGCGTCTCCTCCAACGGCACCATCCGCTTTGCGCCGGTCATCACGGGCGATTACGCAGGCTTCTGTGCCGAACACGACATCAAAGTAGCCACCGGCGGTGTCTGCATCTTCACCAGCGAAGACGGCACCACCTGGAGCTGCACCGAATGGGGCACCAAGGCATTCAAGAAAATCTGATTTTCCGCCATGATTCAGAAACTCAAACCCGCTTGGATTGACGAATTCAAGAAATTCGCCCTCAAGGGGAATGTCGTAGACATGGCCGTTGGTGTCATCATCGGCGGAGCGTTCGGCAAAATCGTCACCTCCCTGGTGAATGACATCATCATGCCTGCCATCTCCATGCTCACCGGCGACACCAAGAACCTTGCCGACCTCACCTACTCCCTCAGCGCAGAAGAAGGAGCCCCCGTCATCAAATACGGTGTATTCTGCCAGACGGTGCTGGACTTCCTCATCATCGCCCTCACCATCTTCTGGGCCGTGCGCCTGGTGTGCAAGCTGCGCGCCAGGAAGGAAGAACCGGCAGCCCCTGCCCCGGCCCCCGAGCCGCCCCCCACTCCGGAGGACATTCTGCTGCTGCGAGAAATCCGCGACGCTCTCAAAAACAAGTGAACAAAAAACAACTCATCGCCCGGGTGCAGCGATACATGGGCCCCGGAGCCACCCGCGCCACCGCCTCTGCCGCAGTAGAGGCGGTGCTCGCTTCCATTCAACTGGCCACGGCAGAGGCAGACGACAAGCTGCATATTGCGCACTTCGGCACATTCCAACGCCTCCAGCGGCCGGCTCGCAAGGGATACGACATCAACACGGCCACCCTCCGCAGCATTCCAGCCAGACAAGTCCTCACCTTCAGCGCCGCAAAACAGATTCTGCGCTGAAAAGGGGCATCGTACACGGTATGGCTGAAGCCATGTCTTAAATATGCCACTGAAGTCTTGTTTTTTCCTTTTCTTATGCGGCATAAATAGATATAATCTCCCGGAAGTGTAAAAATGGCGGACACGTCGAACAGAAAGAGGAATAAAAACAAAGCAGAGGGAGATACCTCTCTGTGGGGATTCCTGTTCGATAAAAACACCCAGGGTGCGGATATTACCAAAACCTCTTTCTTCGCCCCGGGGGGTGAGGAAGAATCCTCAGATTCCGAACAAGAGAAGCCGCGTAACATCCTGCACGAAATATGGCAACGCTTTGATTTCTGGAGTCTTCTGGCAACAGTCGTATTCCTGGCGTTCACCATCATTCTCATTACCACAGTCATCAGCATGTGGACTCCGCAGAACATGAGTTCCATTGCGGGGTATGCAGACCGGGGCAGTGCCAGAGACCTCACCGCCCTGCTCCGCAATGCAAACGGACAACCCATCTCCTTTACCGAAGCTGAACTCAACCGCTATCTGCGCGAAACCTGCCGCATGAGACAGACGGGCATTTTCTCCATCATTACCCATGGTGCCGGCATTGGCGTGCGCATTCACAACGGGTATGCGGAGTTCATCATCGACCGGCTTATCGGTGCCAACATCCACCAGACAACGGCCGTCAATCTTTCCTTTCACCAGGAAATCACCCACGGGCGGCCACAGCTCAAAGTCGATTTCAAGAGCACAGACACCATGCTGGGCAATCTTCCCGTAGGCGGCAGCATAGGTATGCTCAACATCCCGGAGCGCCACATCAGCATGCTGGAACCAGCGCTGGATTCCCTGCTGAACTGTTACCCCGAATTTGCGTCCATTATCACCGAATACGGGTACTGCCCCCGTTTCATCAAAGGCGAGAACGGCAACGAAAGTTACGTACAACTTGAACCATACACCCCTTCATAAACAATCAACAACGATATCAACAAACATGTATAAGCGCACTATCAAATACGGGTTAATCTCCATTCTCTGCTCCACTGTACTCAGCTCCTGCATCATCCAGCAGGTGGCTGATAAATTCATCCGCGATGAATACCCCGGCGATCGTCCCCCTCATGTTATTGCGGATGCAGGTGGTAAACCCGCCAGCGAAAACTGGATTAAGGTAAACCCCTATGACCTTCCTCCCTCGGGGCATCTTGAAGGGCAGGTCAAACATGCAGATGATGGTCTGCCTTATGGTCTTCCCTGCGAGTTTTCTGACATTCTGGTATCTCCTTACGAACCCCACTACCAGCTGGACTACCGCAACAGCAAAGTGGGCGACAAGGTGTGGGACCCCTACACCCGCAAGCCTTTCTACGTTCCCCGTTTCATGACCATCAACTAAAATCAGCATAACGCCGATGAGTTCGAAACGTGACAGACGGATTACGGCAGGCGACCGAATCATCGTCGTCCTGTACCGGTGCTTCAGTGCCCTGCTCGGGCTTGTAAGCATACGCGTTGTTGCACTATTCGGACGCATCCTGGGGTATCTGGTCTGGGCAATCATGCCCTCCCGCCGCCGGATTGTGGCACGCAATCTGCGTATTGTTGAAAATCCCATGCTGCGCGGCCCACAGCTCCGCAGCATGGTGCGGGAAAACATTGTCCGCACATGTATGAACATGGCCTGCACGTTCAAAACAGGCATGCTTACCGATGCGGAATTGAAGCGGGCCGTCACCGTTGTCGGGGCTGATTCATTTGAAGAGAAAGCATCTGATGGGAACAGCGTCATCGGTTGCGTTCCTCATGCCGGAAACTGGGAAATTCTGGCTCGCATCCGCCCGTATTTCCCCAAAGTCAAACGCTTTGGCTCCATGTACCGCCGGCTGGACAATCCTGCGCTTGAACAAATTGTGCTGGAGGGTCGCACCCGCTATGGATGCGAGATGTTCAGTAACAAAAAGGGACTCAAGGAAGTATTCAGACTCGTGAGCGAAGGGGGCATGCTCGGCGTACTCAGTGACCAGTTTACCCAGCAGGGACTCTTTGTTCCCTATTTTGGTAAAGTAACCGGCACAACACCGCTCCCTGCTCTCATCCAGAAGCGCAGTAAAGGGCGCGCCAGACTCTATGCGGTTGGCAATCGCACCATCGGCCTCGGACGCTGGGAAGCTGATTTAGGACACGAAATCCCCATACCTGAGGGATGCTCGGATTTATATACCCTTACCCACGCAGTCAACCAGGCATTGGAAGAAACCCAGCGCAAGAGCATTCTGGATGGATTCTGGATGCACCATCGCTGGAAACCAACGCAGCGTTTTGCCCCCGAAAGTGAAGCTGAGCAAATTGCCATCATTCAGCAGCACGCAAAGCTTCCTTTCCGCATCATCATCTGCGTACCAGAGGAATTTGAAGAAGCCCTGCTGGTCATTCCCATGATGCGACGGGTCAAAGCATGCAGACCCGACATGCAGCTCACAGTTCTCTGCCCCCAGGAGCAGAAAAACTTCTGGAAAACTCAGGAATATATAACATATACCGTTACCACGGATGAAGCAAGCAGCCCCATTGAACAGCTGGAGGCCGATGAATTATACAAGGACGGTCCATACGACTACCTGTTCATGCTCAGCGATAACCGTAAGGTATTCAACAACCTTGGCAAACTGATGCCCATGTACATAAGCGGGCCGGGAGCCAGCCCGCTTGCCCGCAAATTCCGCACCCGCACTGTGCCTCCTGTTGGCCAGGCACCCCGCCACAAGTCAGAAATCTACCAGGACATCGCAGACAGACATATCGGCGGAGAGCGGATGGACTACGCCGCCCCCACCCAGGGAAATCTGACGAATACCGGTTTGTATATCGCCCCGTTCTCAACCTTGGGCAGTGCGGACTCCTGGCCTCTGGATAAATGGGAACAGCTGCTCGCGCTGCTCCCTGAGCAGCCAGAACTCCTGGCGCTGGAGGCAGACAGAACAAAGGCGGAGGAAATGGCTGAGAAGCTGGGAATTGCCGCATGCCTTGTGCAGCCGGAAGAGGTGCCCCAGATGCTGGGCGCACAATGCAGATTGTACGCAGTGGATGGTCTGCTTCCCCAGTTGGCAGCACTGGCCGGGTGTCCGTGCCATGTTCTCATGGCCAGCCGCCTGGCAGCCGTCTATTCCCCGCTGGGTGCCGGACATCACGTTGTCTGCAACCATACCCCCTGCCACCCCTGCTACCGCAATGAATGTGACCAGGACCACCCCTGCACAGCCGGGGTCACCCCTCAGGAACTTCTCGGCTGACCATCACCTTCATAAATATGGACGAAACGCGCAAGGATTCCCTTGCGCGTTGTTCATTTCAACTCTCCTCAGGGGCAAGCATAAACATCAGCCGGTCCACCCCATAGCGCGATACTTCTTTCCAAAGCGTCTTTTCCATTTCACTCACATAGGTGCTGCGCTCCTCAGGGCTCATGGCATCCACGGCATCCTGCCCGTAGCATTCCACAAGCGTGCGCCCGGCCAGGCGCGCCACCAGTTCCTCCCAGAAGGAGGCATCCCGGTATTCATCAATCACATCCGAATAAAAAGCCTGGTCTACATACGAACGCTTGAAAAACCAATACCCGCAATCCGGGTTCAGTTCCATATCACGCGCTATCCCCGGCACTGTACGCCCGGCCTTGATAATCTCCACCAGCAACTTGTGCCAGGAATCTGCCCGGGGGTTGCGCCCCTCCGGCATCGCCTGGCCCAGCATAGTGAGCGCCATGGCGCACACCTCTGCGAGGTCGCGCATTTCCGGCTCGGAAAGCTCTAAAGTTACCTTGCCCATGCTCGTTTTATTCAAGCCCAAGCTGCATGCGGGCCTCCTCCGTCATCATTCCCTGATTCCACGGCGGATCCCACACAAACTCAACATCGACACTCTTGACACCCTCCAGCGCGGCAATGCCCATCTCGGCCTCCGCCATCAGGTGCGGGCCCATGCCGCAACCGGGAGCCGTCAGCGTCATCTGCACGCTTACGTGCGTGCCACCCTCCATCTGGGGAATCAGCTCCACTCCGTAAATAAGACCGAGATTCACAATATCAACCGGGATTTCGGGGTCATAAATATTCCCCAGAACCTTCCAGACTCGTTCTTCCAGAGTCAGGTTCTCATCGCTCTCCTGCACAGCCTGGGAAGCAGCAATAATGCCGGCGCGGGCGGCCTCCTCCCGGGAAATGCGCACCAGGCCCACATCCGTAGCAGCGGTAATAGAGTTACCCAGCATCTGGGTAACATAGATACGAGAACCCTCCGGGAGCAGCACTGCATTACCCGCGGGAATCTGAATGGCAGCGGTTTCTGCCTCTGTTATCACTTCCTGATTCAACATGACGCGCGCAAGATTATGGCACAATTCGCCCTGCATGCAAGGCAAAACTCCTATACTGACTTAAATCTGCTGCCAGAGCCACAGGGCAAGAGCATGATAGGTCTCATAAATCTCCCGGGCACAATACTTGAAATCATGCCAGTACCCGCGGAAACTCAGCACACCGAAGCAACGCAGCATCACCACCAGGGCGGCAATGTTGGTCAGCATGATAATCATGAACGAAAGCACCACGCCGTTCTCCAGCAAATCCGGCTGTTCTCTCGGAATGACCCACAAGGTCCAGTACACATGGAACGCCCACCAGAAACCAAAGCCGGCAAACAACCACGGCAGGTATGACTCAAACGGGGCAATCCAGTTCGCCACAAAGAACACCAGCATCCAGACCAGCATCCACAGCGGCACAAAGTACGGAGCCAGGGCCACAAACAGATTATCCGTGTCGGTATCCACATAGCCGCCTTCCATATTCACGCTCATGGCCTGCACTTTTCCGAAACACAAAACGGCAGCCAGCGCGTGCGTCAGCTCATGCCCCAGCACATACAAAAACACCAGAACGGCATCCACCAGGCGGAAATACTTCAACGCAGCAAATACCAGCACCCCCAGCACGCTGTACCACACGGGCACACTCTGCCAGAACCCGAGGTCGCTCACCACTGGGGCGGCGTGGTGCAACTGCACCAGCAAGGCAAAAACCATAACCACCGAAAGCGGAAGAAGCCCGAGCAACCCGATTCCCAGGCGCACAAGCTGCTTCAGCCCATGCACCGGCTCCCAATCCGGGGCATCCTGCGCTCCATACACCGGTTCCAGGTCCTGCCAATAAGCAGCCTGCACCTTCAGACGGCGTATCATGCTGACAGAGTGAGGGCGCAGATGTTCCGTCTCATGCGGCTTATCCACCGGCACACGCCAATCCCCGAACTCCGGCACAGGCATGCGTCGGTGGCGGCGTTTCACGGGCTGGCGGGCGGGTTTCATATCACAGAAGCCGGGCGGATATCCTGAATCGAAATAGACAATGTCGTGCGCCCTCGCCATACGTTGCGGTCAATCGTATAGGCAATATCCCAGGGCGGGTCCGGAAGCTTGCGGCTGCCTCCGTTGAAATACATGGCATCGCACTCGCAGCTGCCCTGGCGCAGACCGAGACGCAGGTGATTGCCCTGCAAATGCCGCGGGGCATCCGTCAGCATCACATTGCGACTCATGAAAACAGGTTGAGGATTTGAATTACCAAATGGTTCTAAAAGCTCATAACTATCCAGCAAATCCAGAGTCAGTTCCGGGAAGGTCACCTCTGCATCGATGTTCAGCACCGGATTCAGCCGTTCCGGGTCCACGGTTTCGCGCACAAAGGCATCAAAACGCTCGCGGAATGCATCAATCATGTCCTCATGAATCACCAGCCCGGCCGCCATATCGTGACCACCGCCGGAAATCAGCGTATCGGCGCAGGCATGAATGGCCTGCACCAGGGAAACGCCGGGAATCGAACGCCCGCTGCCCTTGCCGATGCCGTTCTCATCCAGCGAAATCACAAAGGTAGGCTTATGGAAACGGCGCATCAGCAAAGAAGCCACAATACCCACCACCCCCGGATGCCAGGTACGGGAGCCCAGCACAATCACATTGTCCCGGCCGGGAGAAAAGTTTTTAGCGAGCATCTCCATGGCTTCGTTGCGAATCTTCTCCTCCTCCTGCTGGCGGGCCCGGTTGTGCGCCTCCAGGCGTTCCGCCAAGTCCTGCGCCACGGCGGTATCCCGCGTCATCAGCAGATTCAGCGCATCCATCGGATTATCCATACGCCCCGCAGCATTCAACCGCGGCCCAATACGGAACGAAACATGACTCGCGCTCGGACGTCGGTTCAGATTGGTCACCCGGTTAAGCGCCTGTATGCCTATGTTTCCCCCGTTTTCCATCACCCGCAGGCCATGGCGCGTCAAGAGGCGGTTCTCCTCCACCAGCGGCACAATATCCGCCACCGTGGCAATGGCCACCACATCCAGGTGCTGCTTCAAATCAAACTGCGGCAGGCGGCGCTGCTTCAACATTGCATGCGCCAGCTTGAACACCACACCGGCACTGCACAAATAGGTAAACGGGCTGGACTCCTCCAGCTTGGCATTCACCACGGCCACCGCGGGCGGACGGCCCAGCGTGCTCGCTTCGTGGTGGTCCAGAATCACCACATCAATTCCCTGGGTCTGCAGCCACGCCACTTCCTCTACAGAAGAAGTGCCACAATCCACGGCAATAATCACATCAGGCTTGCCGCCGCAACGCTCAATGGCATGCGCCATACCTTCCTCGCTCAGGCCATAGCCCTCCTTCGTACGCACCGGGATGAAGTAATCCGTGCGTATATCATAAGCCCTCAGAATCGTGTACAGCAGGGTTACAGAACTCACGCCGTCCACATCATAATCGCCATAGATGCAAACGTGCTCGCCGTTGTCTGCCGCGCGGAAGATGCGCTCAACGGCCGCATCCATCTCCCGCATCGCGAAAGGGTCGCCTAAATCTGATAGCCTGGGTTTCAGGAATCTTAGCGCCCTTTCTTTCCCGGAAATGCCTCTCTGTGCCAGCAATTTACGAACGAGCAGCGGCAACTGCTGGTTCAGTTCCTCACCGAAATCCACACTCCCGTCAGTCGGGCGCAGTTCCCAACTGAACTTAGTACTCATGGCGCAATTCTACCACCCGCACTGCCCAGCGTCAAGCTGGAAATAACAAACACAAAAGGCGTGACTTTTCCTCTCTGTCCTGCTACACTCTGGCATAACAAACCACTGACCCACCACCGTGAGCCGCAAAACAGAAAACGAAATTCCCTACGTATCCCACACCCGCGGGCTGTGGATTCTGAGCCCCCTGCTCGTCTTCTTCCTCCTGTATGTCACCACATCTGTGGCGGTGGGTGACTTTTACAAGATGCCCGTCACTGTTGCATTCATGGCTGCCTGCACCTGGGCTTTCATCGTGTGCCGTCCCCGCCGGTTCAGCGAACGCATCGAACGGTTTTCTCGAGGTGCTGCGCACAGCAACATCATGATGATGGTGTGGATTTTTGTACTTGCCGGAGCTTTTGCGCAATCTGCCAAATACATCGGTTCAGTGGATGCGACCGTCAATCTCACCCTTTCCCTCCTCCCGGCCAACATGGTACTGGCCGGGGTATTCCTTGCCGCCTGCATCATCTCTCTCTCCATCGGCACCTCCGTGGGCACCATCGTGGCGCTCATGCCTGTGGCGGTGGGTCTGGCAGATAAGGCTGGAGCCCCGCTCGCGCTCATGGCTGGCGGCGTCATTGGTGGTGCCTTCTTCGGCGACAATCTCTCCTTCATCTCGGATACCACCATTGCTTCCACCCGCACCCAGGGGTGCGCCATGCAGGATAAATTCAAGGCCAACTTTGCCATCGTCTTCCCCGCAGCCCTCCTCGTGCTTGCTCTCTATGTCTACCTCGGCTGGGACCTTGCCCCCGTCACTATCACCCAGGAAACAGAGTGGCTCAAGGTGCTGCCCTACCTCCTCGTGCTGGGCACAGCTCTCTGCGGCATGAACGTCATGAAGGTGCTCATTCTCGGCATCATCTCCACCGGCACCGTGGCCACCATCGGCAGCAAGTTCACCCTCATGGACTGGGTCAGCTCCATGGGCAACGGCATGACCGGCATGGGTGAGCTCATCATTGTCACCCTCATGGCAGCAGGCATGCTCGAACTCATCCGCTACAATGGAGGCCTCACCTACATCGTCAAGCATCTCACCGCCTGCATCCGCGGCAAACGCGGGGCAGAATGCAGCATTGCCCTAATGGCAGCCCTCGCCAACTTCTGCACCGCCAACAATACCGTCGCCATCGTTGCCGTCGGCAACATTGCCCGCAGCGTTGCGCAGAAATACGGCATCTCAGCCCCCCGCTCCGCCAGCTTGCTTGACACAGCGTCCTGCGTCATCCAGGGCATCCTGCCATACGGCGCACAGCTGCTCATGGGCTCTGCCCTTGCTGGCATCACCGCCTTTGCCATCATTCCCTACCTGTTCTATCCCTTTGTCATGGGCATCTCTGCCCTCATCTTCATCCTCTTCGGGCTTGCCGAAAAGAAGTAGGATTTCGATCAGCATCATTATCTGGAAGCCATTTTACGCCACAGAAAGGAGCGATTGAAATGGCTTCCAGCTGGCAACTAGTCCCCCAGAACCGTTTAATCTGTTTATCCTGACAGATTTGGGAAACAGACGATAAGGTGGCACCCATGTAAGTGCCACATCATTTAGTTTCGCTGCGTCCCATACCATCGCCAGAGCGCTCCATTCAAAAAGGCCTGCGTACGGAATCCGGCAGGCACGAGCGGGAGGTGACGGCTGAACACAAGTTGCAGTCTCAAATGGCAATTTTCTAGGATTACAAACCGATATTTGCTTGCTTGTGGGGCGGTTTCGTATATAATGGACGTACTGCTATGATTGACCAGTTGCGCAAACGACTTTTGGACCGGGAAAACCCGGTGCGTATTCATCTTATCGGCGTGGCCGGTGCCGGCATGAGCGGCATTGCACGCATGCTCCTGGAAATGGGGCACAGAGTGAGCGGCTGCGACCGCGTCACCAGTGAGGAAACCGAGCGCCTGCAGCAGAGCGGTCTCGCGTTTGCGTGCCCGCACACAGCAGAAGCCGTGGCAGATGCAGAAATTGTCATTTATTCCAGCGCCATTCGCGAAGATAACGTGGCCCTGGCTGCAGCCCGCAAACTGGGCAGTCTGTGCATGCGCCGCGCAGAGTGTCTGGCTGCCATTCTGAACAACAAGAAAGGCGTGGTAGTTGCCGGCACTCATGGCAAAACCACTACCTCTGCACTGACAGCACACCTGCTGCGCGAAGCACGGCTGCGCCCCTGCCACTACGTGGGCGCAGAAATCCCGGTGCTGGGGGCCAATGCTCACTGGAACGCAGACAGCGACTACCTGGTGGCAGAGGGTGATGAATCCGACGGCACACTGGTCAACTACGTGCCGGAGCACAGCATTGTGCTGAACGTGGAGGCAGAACACCTTGACTTCTACCGCGACCTGGACCATATCAAGGAGGTGTTCCACACGCTCTGCCGCCAGACAAAGGGCAAGATTTTCTACTGCAAGAGCGATGCCGGCGCAGCAGATGTGTGCAGCCAGTACCCGAACAGCATTTCCTATGGCTGGGAAGATGCCGATTACACCGCCTCAAACATAACCGTGAAACGCGGCCGCACCCTCTACACCATCAACTACAAGGGTGAGAAACTGGGCCGTGTCGAACTCGGCATTCCCGGCAAGCACAACGTCCTCAACTCGCTTGCAGCCACAGCTGCAGCGCTGGAAATGGGAGCAGATTTCGCCAGCATTGCCCGAGGTCTCGCCTCGTTCGCTGGTGCCCGCCGCCGGTTTGAAACCAAGTTCATGAGCTACGATTACCGCATCGTGGACGACTACGGTCATCATCCAACGGAAATTGCAGCCACCGTGCAAACCGCACAGAGTCTCAACCCGGAACGCCTGGTCATCTTCTTCCAGCCGCACCGCTACACACGCACCAAGCTGCTGCGTGATGATTTCGGCCGGGTTCTTCAGAATGTAGACAAGCTTTTTGTAGCAGATGTCTACCCGGCCAGTGAACTGCCGATTCCCGGCATTTCCGGTCAGACCATTGTAGACGCCGTGCACGAACATGCCCCGGAGGCAGATGCCACTTTCCTGCCGGATATGAGCATGGCTCATTATGTGGTGGGCAACCAGCTGCGCCCCGGCGACCTCTTCCTGACCCTGGGTGCCGGTAACGTGCATGTGGCTGGTGCAAAAATCGCGCAGGATTTGCGTGTGCTCACCGAGATGCAGGCCGAATGCGGACGCGAGTTCCCTGCCCGCCTGTATGAACCGATGCGCAAACACACCACGCTTGGCACAGGCGGCGTTGCCCAGTACTGGGTAGAGCCGGATACGCTGGAATGCATGCAGGAAGTGGTCAATTATTTCAAGGACCACAACATCCCGGTACATGTGGTGGGGCGTGGTTCTAATCTTGTCGTGCGCGACGGCGGCATCCGCGGTGCGGTGGTGCACCCCTGCGGCGGCGACTTTGACAAGCTGGAGCTGATGGATTCCACCACAATTCTGGCTGGCGCCAACGTCAAGCTCAAGAAACTGGCAGCCTTTGCTGCCCGCCACGGCATTGCCGGATTTGAGTGGATGGACGGCATCCCCGGTTGCGTGGGCGGCAGCCTGCGCATGAACGCCGGCAGCATGGGCGGCGAAATGTGGGAAAACTTTGTCTCCGCCACCGCGCTGGATGAAGATGGCGAAATCATCACCATGTGCAAGCATGACATGGAGCCCGCCCGCTACCGCAGCATCCCGGACTTTGAGCACAACATGGTGATGCTGGCCACATTCAGCGGCACCCGTGGCAACACAGCCGATATCGAGCAGAAGATGGAAGAATTCCGCGCCCGCCGCAAGGCCAGCCAGCCGATTGAACCCAGTGCAGGCTGCACCTTCCGCAATCCGGCAGAAATTCCCGCTGGCAAGTTGATTGATGAGCTCGGTCTCAAGGGCTACAGCATCGGCGGTGCAGAAATTTCCACCAAGCACGGTAATTTCATCATCAACAAGGGCGATGCAAAAGCCACCGATGTGACCGAACTGATTAACCACGTGCTGCGCACCGCGCAGAAGGAACGAGGCATCACCCTGCACGAAGAGGTGCAGGTTATCGGCAACCGCGAACTTGAATTCTAAATACATATTCCCCTACACATGAAAGAACTTCAAAAGGATACTAAGATTGCCCTGCTGATGGGTGGTCCCGGTTCGGAGCGAGAGGTGTCCCTTGCCTCCGGTAATGGCGTGCTCGAAGCCCTGCGCCAGGAGGGCTTCACCGCCGTGACCCCGGTTATCGTTGATTGCGAACGCCCCGAAATTCCTGCCGGCACCGAGCTGTGCTACAACATGATTCACGGCACCTACGGCGAGGACGGCGGCCTGCAGGCTTATCTGGAAGAACTCGGTATCCCCTACACCGGCGCCGGGTCCGTCACCAGCCGCAACTGCTTCGACAAAGTACTGACCAAGAAATTCTTTATTGCAGGCAATGTGCCCACCCCGATGAGCGAAACCATCGCTCCAGGTGAAATGCCCACCCTGCCCGTCCCCTGTGTCATCAAGCCGCCGTGCGAAGGCTCTTCCGTGGGTGTGCACATCGTGTATGAAGCCGCAGAGCTTCCCGCCGCCGTGGCAGATGCCGCTAAATACGGCAAGGAGATTCTGGTGGAAGAATACATCAAAGGCAAGGAACTCACTGTTGCCATTTTCAACGGCGAGGCTCTGCCGGTTGTCCATATCTGCCCGCGCAGCGGGTTCTATGATATGAACAACAAATACCCCTCGCTTTACGGGGGTGTGGGCTCAGACTACATCTGCCCGGCCGACATCACACCTGAGGAAACCGCCGCAGTTCAGGCTGCTGCCGTGGCTGCCTACAATGCACTGAATGTGGAAGTGTATGGTCGAGTGGACGTGCTGCTCACCGATGATGGCAAGCCCTATGTGCTGGAAATCAACACCATTCCAGGCATGACCAGCGCCTCGCTCTTCCCCAAGGCAGCCGCAGCTGCCGGTATCAGCTACGGCCAGCTCTGCACCCGCATTGCAGAGGTGTCTCTGAACCAGCCCCGAGGCTGATTTCACCGCTGCCCGCAGTGCCTGCATGAAGAGCCGCAACCAATACAGACGCCACCACCGGGAACAACAGGCAGCCTCCGCCAATGTGAGGCTGCTGGAGGCAGCTCTTTCCATCAAGGACCGTCTCTTCAGCATTGTGGCGCTGCGCCGCGGTCTGCGACGCCTGCGCCGCTGGGCTATCATCCTGCTGATTGTTCTGCCACTGCTGGCAGCGCTGTTCTGGGGTGGCAAGACGGCTGTGGAAAAGGCGTACAGCCTGAGCATGGACAAGGTGAGCTTTGATGCCCGCCAGAATCTCATTTCCAAGGAACAGGCCATGAAGATTCTGGGCATAGAGGGCGCCATCAACATGGCGACGCTGGACACAACCGCCATGCAGCAGAAGTTAGAGGAGAACCCCTGTATCAAATCTGCTCACATCCGCGCAGAACTGCCCGATACGCTCCACATTGAAATCAATGAGCGTATCCCCGTGGTCTATGTAGAGCAGGAAAGCGGCACAGATACCGGCAACCGCGTGCGCTACTTCATGGACCCCGGCGGCAAACTCTTCCCGGTCATGCCGGAATACCACCGCAATTTCATGGGTGTTCCGGTGTGGTATCTGCAACCTGGCGACGTACCGGAATTTGCTTCTGGAGCAGAAGTCCCGGAAGAACGCCGCCGCCCCATTGTCGAGCTTGTGGCAGCAGCCAACCATTATTCGCTGCTGGAAATTCCCGCTATACGCGAAATCTTCCGCCCTAAGGAGTGGAAAATCATCATCACCCTGGAAAATGAGGCAGAAGTCCTCATGCAGGTGTACGATATCAAGGGGCAGATGGAACGGCTGGCCATGATTCTGGAGCATTGCCGCGCCACTCGCCGCCACGCGCGCAGCATCAACGTCATTCCCCGCATCAACCCCACCGTCATTTACGCCGGGGAAAACTGATGGCGCAGAGGTATGACTTTTCACCGGCTTGAAATGAATGCAAGGTCATGCTAAGGTGGGTTCATGGATAACGAACAAATGATTAAAGTGATGTCCTACCTCATCGGTTACCGCGTGGGGAGTCAGGTGATGCCGCAGATGCTTCCCGGCCTGCAGGGGGAGGATGTGCTTGCAGAAATGCTGGGCAAGGGATTCCAGGACGGCCTCTCCGGCAACATGGACATGAGCCTCATTGATGAGCACGTGAACGAATACCAGCAGACCTTCCTTTCCATGCTCCAGAAGCGCGGCGATGAAAAGGCGCAGAAGAACCTGGAAATCGGCCAGCAGTACATGGCGGAAAATGGCAAGCGCGAGGGCGTGACCACCACGGAATCCGGCCTGCAGTACGAGGTAATCACCCCTGGCACCGGTGAAAGCTACGACGCCGCCAAGCATGGCGAAGCCCCCACTGCTGAAGTGATGTACAAAGGCACACTGGTGGACGGCACCGTGTTCGACCAGAGCCAGGCTCCGGTCAAGTTCAACATCCGCCAGGTGATTCCCGGCTTCACGGAAGCCCTCAAACTCATGCCCGTAGGGGCCAAGTGGCGCGTAACCATTCCCGCCAACCTGGCATACGGTGCCAATGGTCCCGGCAGCATCGGGCCGAACAGCACGCTCATCTTCGAAATGGAGCTGCTGGGTCTCACCAAGTAACCCTCATCTTTCAGAACCACTATGGCCGACTACTCATCCCGTCGCACCACCATCATCCGCGTAGCAGTGTTCTCCCTGCTGGGTGCGGTACTGCTTGGCTATGGCCTTGCTTGTCTGGAAGGTTCAGAGCGCTGGCTCTGGGCAGGTATCGGCGTGTTCGACTTCGTGTATGCCGGTATCATTTCCCTCCCGCTCTGGCGCAAGAAGAACTGATACGGCATAGCAGAATATACAAGCGCCGTTCCCTTGTCGGGAACGGCGCTTTGATTATTACTTCTTAGGGAAGGAAACCTTCACCTTCTTGCTCTTCCAGGCGCGGATGAAATCCTGTTGCAAGCGGGCGACATTCCGGTGCGGTTTAATCAACTCCTGGGCCGCCTCATCTGCCGGCTTGCCATCAATCAGGGCCTGCAGGTACGCCTTCATGGCGTCCACTCCCTTCTTACCATCCAGGTGAACAAAGAAGGCAACCGTCATCACTGAAAGCATGTATGTATCCTTGCCCTGCGGCATATAACCATACATGGTCTGCTGGTCCATGGTGAAGAAATCCTCCAGCGAGAAGTCGAAATCCAATGCACCGCGGTCTGCACGCTGCTTAGCCGCATGCAGAATCAGCGAGAACCCGCGGTCAAAGTCCAGGTCTTCGCCCACATACGGAACATAGCCCACGTATTCAGCCCAGCCCTCGTTTGCCCATATAGGCAGATTATTGAGCAGGAACTGCTGGTGAGTCAGCTCATGCACCAGGGCATGGGTGTCAATATCATCCTTCACGACAGAACCATTGGCCCCGATGCCCAGCGAGGGGAACGGAATCATCACCTTATCCATGGCGATGTGTTCCTCTTTGATAACCTGGGGCGTGCCAGGGGCTACATTAGCCGGTCTGCGGAACGCCCCCAGGAACACACCGGCTGAATTGCGCGGGCCGCCCGCCGCATAGTATGCCTCCATCGTGGGCTGCAGCTGCACAAGGAACTTCTTATCACCGCGGTCAGCAGTGGCGCGCGGCACGGGAATCTCCTCGCCGATGGCTTTGTTAGCCGCATAGGCGCACTCACAAAGTCGAGCCACGGTTTTCTGGGCTGCTGCATCCAGCTTTACCGGAGACACATACTGGAAATGATTGGAGGTATAGGAAAAGCCCGTTCCACCTTGAGCTCCCGGGGTAAGCTCCGTGTCCTTCGGCACAGAAACCTTGCGAGGCCAATCGCCGGGGTTCTTCACGCGAACATTCTTCACCCCCATTTCGCGCAGCTCCTTCTTCTTGCGGCTGGCAGCCTTGCGCACATCGCGCTCCTTTGCCTTCTTGTCCTTGGCGGAACGTTTTGTCCTGGCGGGAGCATCGTCATCTGAGGCCGATGCCACATAAGAAAGCGGCGTCAGCAGCATCAGGCCGGCAAGTAGTAAGTGCAGTAATTTCATATCGGATCAGCGGGTAAGGCCATCTCGCTTGGCCTGGTTCCAATAGGCGTACTCAGAGCGGTTGAAATCCACATACTCGGGAGAAAGGTCGGTAGTGTAGACCACGTAATCCTCCGTCCCCAGATTGAGATTGATGATAATCTCGAACTCGCGGGCCTGCACACGCTCGCGCAGGTCATCGCTGGGGGTATCCGTCTGTTCACCACCGCGGCAGGCAGGCAGACCGGCAATATCAATATCCACCTTCTCTTCCACCACCAGCGCGCCGGAATAACCCACGGCGTGAATGATGCGGCCCCAGTTCGGGTCGCCACCATTCCAGGAGCTCTTCACCAGGTTGGACTTGGCCACGCCCTCTGCCACCTTCCGGGCTTCTTCCTGGGTGGGGGCTCCCTGCACCTTCACCGTCACAAACTTGGTCACGCGTTCGCCATCCTGCACAATGCGCTTGGCCTGCTCCAGCATCACATAATGCAGGGCAGCCACAAACTCATCCCACCCCTCGGCACCGGGCTCCAGCTGCACACCGGATGCCCCGTTTGCCAGCACCAGGGTGGTGTCATTGGTGCTCATATCGCCGTCAATGGTAATGCGGTTGAACGAATGTTCCACACCGTGGCGCACAATGGCATCCAGATGCTCGCGGGGAACTCCGGCATCCGTGCAAATGAGGCAGATCATCGTAGCCATGCAGGGAGAAATCATGCCGGCTCCCTTGCAGCAGGAACCAATGCGCACCGCCTTGCCGCCAATGGTGATTTCCACCGCAACTTCCTTCTCGCGCGTGTCACTGGTGATGATGGCGGAGGCCACCTTGTGCCCGTTTTCGGCAGAAAGATTCGCGCAAAGCTCCGGCAGTCGCGGCGTAATGCGCATCATGGGCATGGGCAGACCAATCACGCCAGTAGAGCACACGGCAACCTCACTGGGTGCAAGCCCCAGTTGCTCAGCCACCACGCGGCATTCGGTACGGGCATCTTCCACCCCGCGCACGCCGGTGCAGGCATTGGCATTGCCACTGTTTGCCACAATGGCGCGGATATTGCCGCGGGTGAGGTGGTGCTCACTCACACGCACACAGGCAGCGCGTACCCGGTTTGTCGTAAACGTGCCGGAAGAAGTGGTCGGCAGCTCAGAATACACCAGTGCCAGATCCAGGCGCGTAGCCTCCGGTTTCTTGATACCGCAGCTCAGTGCATTTGCCACATACCCCTTGGCGGCTGTTACGCCACCCTCAATGCTTTTCATTGTACCAACGGACATAGTGAAAGGAATAATTTTGTACCCGCTTACTTTGCCATATTTTACGCATTTTTTCAAGCCTAAACATGAACCACCCCGGCTGTCTCATCGAGTCAACCGGGGTGGTGTCAACTTTTCTCTCTCTTTTACTGAACCTCGCTCTCGCGAGTACGTCTGCATTATATCAAATTATCCTATCATGTCAAGGGGGATTCTGATAAAATTACACTATTTTTGTAGAATTTCATTCAGAACCTCGATGCAGCGGGCATTTTCGCGGTCATTACCAATAGTAATGCGAATATATTCATGCAAGCCATAAGCCGCCATGGGGCGCATGATAACACCTTGGGCAAGAGCTTGTCTGAAAACCTCCACCCCGTTCCCTACATTCACAAGGATGAAATTGGTATGGCTGGGCACATACTCCAGCCCCAGCTGTTCGAAGAACTCCACATACTGCCGGCGGCCGCGGCAAACCATCTCCACCGAGCGGGCAATGTGCTCCTTATCATCGAGCGCAGCCAGAGCCCCCACCTGCGCAAAAGAATTGACATTGAATGGGGAACGAGCCTTATTGAGCAAATCCGCCATCTCCGGGGAGGTAATGGCATACCCACAGCGGGCACCAGCCAGCCCATAAGCCTTGGAGAATGTGCGCAACACCACCACATTTCTGCCCTCCTTCACCAATTTCACGCTATCCGTCGGCAGTCCTGCAAATTCGATATAGGCCTCATCAATAGCCACCACCACATGCTCCGGCACGCGGGAAATAAAAGTCTCCAGCTCCTCCTGGCTCACCATGGTACCCACTGGGTTGGTGGGGTTCGTAATGAACACCAGGCGGGTCTGCGGGGTGATAGCCGCCAGCATGGCATCCAGGTCGTGCGTCCACTTATCGCGGTTCGGGATGGATACATAATCCGCCCCCAGCAGTTTAGCCACAATCGGGTACAGCGTAAAGGCGTAATCCGCGGCTATCACCTGCGTACCGGGGCGCAGCAAGGCATGCCCCAGCAGCTCAATCAGCTCACTGCTGCCATTGGCCACCACCGTGTTGGAAAAATCCACCCCATGCTCCGCCGCCACACGGCTTCGCAGCGCAAAGGATGCGCCATCCGGGTAAATATGCACCCCGGCAGCCGCCTGCTGCATAGCCTCCACCGCCCTGGGCGAGGGACCCATGGAGTTCTCATTGGAAGCCAGCTTCACAATGTCCTCCGGGCGCAGCCCCAGCTCGCGCGCCGTCTCCTCAATCGGTTTGCCGGGCTGGTAGGCCACCAGCTCATACACATTCGAATTAGCAAAGGGAATAATGCTCATATCTCTTGCAACCCATTATACCCCTGCCCCCTCCCGGCGCAAGGTTTCTTTCCGGCATGTTGCAGCTTACTCCGGGTGCGCATTGCCTCAAAAATCCAGTCACCGAACTGACACGAGAAAAGCTGGATGCCTCAAAAATCAGGCACTTACATATACACATATCACTCAAAATGAGTACCCTGAGGTTCGATTAATTTTGAGGCAACCACCCCCTTGGGTTCGATTTTATTTCGAGGCAATACGCGCTGCTCCCACCGCCGTGAGTGTAACTAATAAACCTTGACAAAGCAGAATGAGCTCATTAGAATGCGCCAGCTGAAAAAAACACCATGAAAAACCTCCGCAACATCTCTGTTCTGTTACTGATGCTGAGTCTGAGTTCTTGCTTCTACCAGCAGCAGCAACAGCATGACCTGGTGATGGCAGAAGTAATCCACTATAATGACGCCCATATCAACGAGCTTCATGCCAATGCAGTCAAAACTCACAGGGAAAGTTATGCAGCATTCAGAAACCTGCTGGCCAAAGCAGAAAAAGCCTCATGGGTGCGCGAACGCGGAGATTGCTGCTGCACGGGGGCAGAACTCGACCCGCTTTCCCCCTCTCCCCTTTCGAAAAAGGAATTCAGAGAAGTGGTAGAGCTGCTTTCCCAGGCGCAGGCAGAACCGGCACCCAGGCGCGAGGATATGAAGCCGGAAAAACTGGCCTCTGCCATGTGGCATGAAGAAACCGGATGGCAGATGAATTTGGAACCGGCACCCATGATTATCATGCCGCCCTGGGCGGATTTGCAGATTGACAAACTCAGTCTGCAAAACGCAAAGGGAGAAGAACTCCTCAGCATCAGCTATGATTTCAACCGAAAGGAGAAAGGCAAAGAGCTGAATTTCGTGAAAGCCGGCTGGGGCGGAGTGGAAACCTCATACCAGGGATGCTGGATTGAACTGCCCGGTGACGCCTATTCCCGCTTCCAGAACCACCCTGCCCGCCTGCGCTTCAAGAAAAAGGTGGATGCCGCCGATAAAGACTAATTACCATTCACAACAGCATTGCGCTATTTCTGAGTAGTCTCCACAACAGGAGACGTCTGTACCGGAGCAATCTGGCGGCAGATATCGTGCGTCAGCTCATCAATTCCCGCCACTACAGCCGCCACGGGTATCAGCAGAACATAACTCCCCAGGCTGACAGCAGTACAAGGAACATCCACCGCCACAAAGCTGGCGCCCGCCAGCGGGTAGGCCCACCAGGCATGAGCGGTTGCTTTATCCTCTCCCATCGGGTATACAGCGTCACCAACCCAATCTCCGAGGAGTTTTCCTGCCGGTTGCTTGTTTTCCAGAGAGACATTCTCCTCCCATGCCATTTGCCTCCACAGGTTGAGAGAAACCAGGCATTCGGTGGACTCGAAAACATCTTCCACCTGGGTAAGCCGCCCATGGCTGGGCTGTTCCATAGCCCATTTCCATAATGGATATCCCCGGCGTTTATAGGTGGCGGTTCTGCCTTTGGCATACAGGCGGCGTTCTTCGTCCTGCAAGAGAGAATCAGCCTTGATGGCAATACCCTTGTGAACGCGCCCCCAATCGGCAATGCGGGTACTCGTCTGGAACTGGCAGCTTGCCAATGAAGCCATCAGACATGTAAAAACCAGACGCTTCATGAGTCCTCCTTTCTGTGTTCGCTGCGGAAATTGCGTGGGCGGCAGGGAGAATCAGAAGCCCATATCCCCCTGCCCGCCGCTCGGGCTCGAGCCTCTGCTGCTGCCAGCAATTCATCATCAGCCGCGTAATGGCGGTAGTGCCATGCAAGTCCTTCCTTGAGCATAAAGCGGTTCACATAGCGAGCCCCGGCATAGACCTTGCCCACGTAGCGTCCGTACTTGTCGATATCCTGCACCTCCACACGGATAGGCTTATCGTACACCAGGCGGGTCAGTTTCTTGCGCGCAGGCAGGGCAAACTCCTGGTCTTTTTCCGGCGCGTCAATACCGAACAGGCGCACTCGCACGCGCTCACCACCGGGCAACTCCAGCAGCAGCGAATCACCATCTGCCACCCCAACGCAGATACCCTCCAGTACCGGCCTCGGATGTTCACTATCTTTGGCGCTATCAGGCATTTTACTCAGCTTTCAGTTCTCCACTGAAACCAATTCGTTTATAAACGGCCACCGTATCACTCTTCAGCTCACTGTATGACTTTACTATAACAGATACAGTTTTTACCTCCTCCTCAAATTTAAATCGTAGATGCACTTCCCCCTCGCCGGATGACTGAGAGGTACTGATGATTTTTACATCATCACCTGCTGGTGTCTTAAAAATAAAATCGTCAAGCACGCTGGCATCACTATTGCTCATGGAAATCCTCAAATTTCCGTTTACATCCCATTCGTAGGATATGTCACAGCCAGGGATATCCAGTTTACCCTTTTCTCCCATTTTTACCGTCTGACCAGGATGGGAAACAATCCCGCAGCCTGACTTAACCGTCAGATTGCCCTTGATTTCTACCCATTCACCTTGCGGAACAGTATTGACATTGAACTCTATCACATCTCCGCTTTGATCAAAGATTTCATCGAGCGACCACTCAAGCGCGTTGCCCTCCGCGTCGGTAATGGAAACATCATCCGCCCTAATAGCAAGAACTGTTATCTTCTCAGACGCAGGCAGCAGCTGGATTTCTACCGACAAAGGCACACTGCGAAGCCAGCGCGGAAGCGATGTTTCCTCGGCCTCAACGGGAAACTCACGGGTCAGCGATTGCAAGCGACATACAAAGGCCGAATCCTCAGAAGCCATGCAGAAACATAAGCCTGTAGCAAAAGCGGCAAGGTAATAAGGCAGTTTGCTCATATCTCTGGCAGTATGCGCAAAAAAATCTGCGATGTCAACACTTTACAAGACAGAGGGACTACTATTTCTGCAGAGGTAGAAGTACAAGCTTAAATGGGGAGGGCATTTCAGAGGTGTTCTGGTCCTGTGTACATAAATCAGGAAATGGATTCATTCCCATTTCGATAAACGGCGTTGCCAGCTTGAAATAAAGGCCATACACCAGCACGGAGGGTACATCTAACATCACCAGACTGACAGCGGAGAGAGGATACGCCCATACAGCATGCAGCGTGCAACGGGATTTTCCGGTAGGTATAGAATCCGGACGGTAGTCCACCCCTGACAGCACAGCATGCTCAGGCAACTCTGCGGGTTCCATTGTCGTCATCCGATACGTGAGGAGCGGTTGGTGTTCCTCTTCCGGAATCAGAGTGTAGGCGGCATCCCGCGACGGAGCAAATGGATCCTGAGTCCATGCCGAACGCCGAGTAAAGTAAACGGCACGGCCTTCGATGTATACCGAATCTATCAGCTTGCCCCATGGGTTGGTTCTGAAAACATTCCAGCGTTTTCCCTCCGGCTGCACACACTCAAACTCGCGTCCATAGTCAGCAATGCGCGTGTGCGTATCCAGCACGCAGCTGCTCAGTAGGCAGGAAGCGGTCAGACAGGTAAAGAAACACCGTTTCATACCCAAAAAAAATCAACGATACCTGTCTTCCGGGAAATTGCGGTAGCCAATCGTGAGCGGACTCATGTCGTCCAGCAGGCGGCGGTCGTAGCGGCGCTTCGGGGGCTCCAGGTTGCCGAGGGTCTTGCCCTTGTCGGGCTCAAAGAAGAACTGGAGGTAGTAGTTGCCGGTGTAGCCGAGGGCGTGGGTATCGCGAATCATGCGGAGGATATCGGCCTCGTCCAGCAAATCGGGGTGTACGGTGGTGCGCACTTCGTGCTGCACGCCATATTGAATCAATGTGGTGAGCGTTTCCTGATAACGCTCGAACAGCAGCGCGCCTCCGGGGACGCGCCAGCTGCGGTTTGCGGGCATCTTGTTATCAAGAGCCACGTAATCAATGAGTTTTTCTTCCAGCAGGCCACGAATGACATGCGGGTTGCTGCCGTTGGTGTCTACCTTGATAAGGTAGCCGAGTTTTTTGATTTCCCGGCAGACTTCAGCAATATCGGGGTTGAGGGTGGACTCTCCCCCGGAGAGCACAACGGCATCTAAGAAGCCGGCGCGCTCCCGGAGGAAAGCCATCTCATCCCGCCCACCGCCATGACTCAGAACAAGTTCCGGGTTATAGCAGTAGGGACAGCGCAGATTACACCCGGTGTACCAGAAGATACAGGCCGCTTTTTTCGGGTAATCCAGAAAGGTAAGCGGGGTGATATCTGCGGGGTGACGCATAACCTATGGTTCGCAACGCGAATTACTTGAGAATGGCGTCGCAGCCACAGCCGCAGGGCTCTTCGAAGTGGGCGCGTTCCTCGAACTCACCCTGCTTACCGGCGTTGAAGGTTTCCACCGGGCGGTGGTAGCCCATCACGCGGGTGTACACGGTGCACTTGGTGCGCTCCTCGGCATGCTCGGCGAGAATCTGCTCGTCAGTCTTGTATACGGGTTTTACTTCCGGGTTGCTCATGTTCGTGTTGTTTCTATTGGTTTGGGGTTGGTTGAAATCAGCTTCAGAAGAGCGGCAGCTCAGGCTGCTCCTCGGTGCGGGCGCGGTCGATAAGCTCCTGGTCGCAGAGCGGGCAGAAGTCGTGGCGGCCGCGGAGGTAGCCGTGCTTCTCGCACACGGAGAAGAGCGGAGTCACCGTGATGTAGGGCATCTTGAAGTTGGTGAGCACCTTGCGTACGATGTCTCGGCAGGCCTCCGGGGAGGAGATGGCCTCGTTCATGTACATGTGGAACACCGTACCGCCCGTGTAGCAGCACTGCAGCTTGTCCTGCATCTGCAGAGCCTTGAACAGGTCGTGCGTGTAACCGGCCGGCAGCTGGGAGCTGTTGGTGTAGTAACGGTGACCGGGAGTGCCGCTCTGGATGATGTCCGGGAAGCGCTTCTGGTCTTCGCGGGCGAAGCGGTGGGTCGTACCTTCGGCGGGGGTGGCCTCCAGGTTGTAGAGGTTGCCGGTGGTCTCCTGGTAGCCGCGGATGCGTTCGCGCATGAAGTGGAGCACTTCCTCAGCGAAGGCGATGCCCTGCGGCTCGGCCGTGTTCATCGTGTCATTGGAGAAGTTGCGCAGCATTTCGTTCATGCCGTTCAGACCGATGGTGGAGAAGTGGTTGCGCAGGTGCGGCAGGTAGCGCTTGGTGTAG
>JAFYRS010000171.1 GCA_017546845.1 Akkermansia sp. | reverse complement strand
TTATAATACTATGTCCCGTACCCCCATCATTGCCGCTAACTGGAAGATGAACAAGGGCCCGAAGGAAGCCAAGGAATTCCTCGCTGCTCTTAAGGATGAACTTACTTGCGAGTGCAAGGCTGTTGACAAGGTAATCGTGCCTCCCTTTGTGACGATTCCCGCTGTTATGGAGACCCTTAATGGCTGCACCTGCATCGGTGTGGGCGCTCAGGACGTGAGCGACCGCGACAACGGTGCTTTCACCGGTGAGATTTCTACCACCATGCTCAACGAGCTGGGCTGCAAGTATGTGGTTCTTGGCCACAGCGAGCGCCGCCAGTACCATGGTGAGACCAACGCATACATCAACAAGAAGATTAAGAAGGCCCTTGCCGCTGGCATCTGCCCGATTTACTGCATCGGCGAAACGCTGGAGCAGCGTCAGGGTGGTGAGCTTGAGACTGTTCTCAAGAGCCAGGTGGTTGAAGGCCTTGAAGGCCTGACCGCTGAGGAAGTGGCTGGTCTGGTTATCGCTTACGAGCCCGTGTGGGCTATCGGCACTGGCGTGACTGCTTCTTCCGCCGACGCTCAGGCCGCTCACGCTTTCATCCGTGGCGTGGTTGCCGAGGCCTTCGGTGCTGCCGCTGCTGAGGCTGTGCGTCTGCAGTACGGTGGTTCCGTGAAGCCCGACAACGCTGCCGAGCTCATGAGCCAGCCCGACATCGACGGCGCCCTCGTGGGTGGCGCTGCCCTGAAGGCTGATTCCTTCGCCGCCATCATCAAGGCTGCCCTGTAAGGAACACGCTTAGCAAAGCAATTTATAACTGAAAGGCACGCAAGGTTTTCTTGCGTGCCTTTCAGTCTGGTGAGAAAAACGGGTTGAATCAGTTCTTATAAACGCGGGGGACGCGTCCTGAAATGCTGGTGATGATATTGCTGGGGATGGTCTTGGCGCGGGAGGTCAGTTCTGCCCAGGGGACATTCGGCCCCAGGATTTCTGCCACATCGCCAGCCTGTACGCCGCTTACGTGGGTGACATCCACCATAATCTGGTCCATGGTGACGCGGCCAAGCACCGGGCAGTATTCGCCATTCAGATAGACGCGTGCTCCGGTGTTGGAAAGATAGTGCAGGTAGCCATCTCCAAAACCAAGGCCGATGGTGGCCACGCGGGTGGGGCCGTCGGTGATATAGGTGTGGTTGTAGGATACGCCGTGGTCGCTGGGCAGGGTGCGCAGCAGGGTGACCCGGCTGTACAGGGTCAGCGTGTTACGCAGTTCCCGGTTGTGCGGCGAAGGCATGGGGGAGTAGCCGTAGAGGATGCGCCCCAGTCGCACCATATTGGTGCTGGGTGCTTTATAGTTGAACACGGCCGAGCTGCTGCAGAGGTGCCGGTAGGGGATGTTCAGATAGGTGCTCAGCTCTTCCACGGCGCTTTCGTAGGCGCGAATCTGGCGGTGGGTGAAGGTGATATCTTCTGCTGCGGCGGAAAGGTGGGAATACACGCCCTCGATATCCAGATATTCAAAATCGGCCAGGCGTGCGCCCATTTCCCCAAGGGTATGGGGCAGAAGTCCGGCCCGGCCCATGCCGGTGTCCACGTTGATGTGCAGGTGCACCTTTTTGTCGTACAGCTGGCCCAGGGAATTATAATGCGCTGCCTCTTCCAGACTGGAGAGCGCCACTCGCCACCCGTTCTGCACAATCATCTCCCGCTCTGCCGGGAAACACGGGCCCAGAATGAACGGGCAGGTTCTGCACCCGGCGGCTTGCACCCGGGCTGCCTCTGCCGGGGTGGCCACGCCGAAGAATTTTAGGTCACAATCATCCAGCGCCTTGACCACGCCTTCGATGCCGTGGCCGTATGCTTCAGCCTTGACGATGGCCATCTGCTTGTGGCTGGGCAGCACGCGCCGCACAACGGAGAGATTGTGCCGCATGGCGGCTGTGTCTACCTCGGCCCAGGCGCGGAAGAGAGATGTGTCCTGCATGTGTTTATTCTAAGCCCCATGGAGACCGATTGCAATACTAATCCGCCGTTCCCAGCGGAAAAAATACGATACAGACAGGTATCTCGCTTGAAATTATATTTTTTTTCGCATATACTTCGCGCGTGAATATGCATGCAATCCTTTTAACTACCGATCCGCTCAAGTCGACAGGCTGGGGGCTTATGGAGCTTTTTGAAAAAGGTGGCCCTCTGATGTGGGCTCTGCTTTTCCTTTCTGTGGTGGCGTTCATGGTGATGTTCGTGTGCTTGTGGACAACGCGCACCTCTGCCGTTCTGCCGGGGCGTATGGTGATGTCGGTGGAATCCTGCATCCGCCGCAAGGACTATGCCGGGCTTATGAGCATGTGCGAGCGCGATGGCTCCAGCTTTGCCCTCACCATGCACGTGATTGTGATGTTCCTGCAGCGCAACCCCCGCGCCGGTATTGAAGAGGTGCGCGAGGTGGCTTCTGCCGAGGGTGCCCGCCAGACGAATATCCTGACCCGCCAGATTAACTGGCTTTCCGATATCGGCGCCATTGCTCCCATGATTGGTCTGCTGGGTACTGTGGTGGGCATGATGAAGACCTTCATGGAAATGGCTGCCGGCAATTTCGAGGGCGTGAAACAGATGCAGATGGCCCACGGTATTGCAGAGGCCATGATTACCACCGCTGGTGGTCTGGTGCTGGCTATTCCGGCCATGGGTGCCTATGTGTTCTTCCGCAGCCGCATTCAGAAGCGCATTGCGGACATGGAGGTAGCCGTGACGCATATCCTGTCTGTTGTTTCCGTGCAGATGGACCGTGAGCGCCGTCTGGGGAACTCCTACCAGCGTGGCGCAACGCAGGAAGTGTTGGACGAAGAGGATTTTTAATGCCCCAGAGGCCTCCCGCTGCCAATCATCATGAAATTCAACACCAAAATCCCTGAGCCTATCGGATTCCAGCTTGCGCCCATGCTGGACGTGGTGTTCCTGTTGCTTATTTTCTTTGTGGTCACCCAGAAATTCATCCTCAATGAGCAGGATTTGAAGGTCAAGGTGCCCACGGCTCCCAAATCCACCGAGGAAACGTCACGCGCGATTGATGAAATCATCATCAATGCCCGTGAGGAAGACGGTGATTTGATTATCACCATTGACCGCGAGGTGTTCACCCGCGAGAAACTGCATGCCATGCTCACACGCATGATTGCCGTGAACCCGAACCAGCCGGTGCGTATCCGCGGCGATGCGCAGATGAGCTGGCAGCGCATGGCGGATGTGATTTCCACCTGCTCGCAGGCCGGTGTATGGAATGTGTCGTTCTCCAAACAGATGCCCGAGGCAAAGAAGTAATTTGCCTCGGTTTTTCTGCTGTCCGCATGGTTTGATTTTTTTCCCTTTTTCCCCGTATATGAAGACTCCTTTTTCCACCGTTATAGCGCTGGGTGCCTCGCTTGTGCCTGCCCTGGCGCAGCAGGCGGCGACAGATGCGCCGCTGGTTGCCAATGCAGAGGCTGACGGCTATGCCATTGCAGAGCAGCTGTATGCCCAGGCCCGCAGCACCAATGACCCGGCCATGCGGGCGCAGGCCATGGGCCGCGCCGCCCAGTTGTTCGGTAACTTTGCGCAGCGTTTTCCGAAATCGGCCAACTGCGAAAAAGCCTTGTACCTGCAGGCCATCTGCCAGGCAGAGGCTGGTGATGCCGAAGGCTCGAACAATACCCTCGGTACGCTGGCAAACAGCCGCAAGGGAGAATACGCCGCCGCTGCTGCCTACAAGCTGGCTAACCAGGCCACTGAGCGCCAGATGTGGCAGAAGGCCATGGGCTACTACCACATCACGGTGCGCGAAACGCAGCGCGCCGAGCTGCGCAATGATGCGTTGTACCGCCTTGGCCGCGCGCAGCTGCAGACCGGCAAGCGCAAAGAGGCGGAATCCACCTTCCGCACACTGCAGGTGATGCAGGGAATCGACCCGCTCATTCTCCAGACCTCGCTGCTGTCCATGGCGCAGATGAAGACAGAGGATGGTAACGATGCGGAGGCTTATTCTCTTTTCTGCAATATCCTGGGCATGAAGACCCTGGATGACCGCGTGCGCGGCACGGCAACCCTGCAGGCTGCGCGTCTGGCGGCCCGCCTGGGCAAGACTGATGAATCCCAGAAGCTTTACAGCCGCCTGACGGGTATGAAGGGCATGGAGAAGTACGCGGGCGAAGCGCAGATGGAAAGCATCCTTTCGCTGTACAAGGCTGGCAAATATGCCGATGTGGTGCGCCGTGCCTCCACGCAGGCCACCCGGCTGGATGACCCCGCCAAGGAGGCGCGCCGCGCCATTATCGTTGGGCAGTCGGCCATGGAAATCCGCCAGTATGAGGCGGCTGCGGTCTGGTTCGAGATGGCAGAGAATGCGCAGCCCGGTACGGCGCTGGCAGCAGATGCCGGGTACCGCCGCATGATTTGCGTGCAGCAGATTCGCGGTGCCAATTTCTTCCATCTGGCGGAAAAGTACCTCGGCACATACGCCAAGGCCGGCAGTGCTACGGCCGGACTCCCCTGCGTGGATCTGGTGCGCCTCATGTATGCCGACCGTCTCATGACCTCGGATACCGCCGCCGCTGCCCGTCAGTTCGATGCACTCAATTTCGAGAACCTGCCCGAGGCAGTGCGCCCGGATGCCATGTACAAGAAAGCCTGGACGGCGGCTCAGGGCGCTACGTATGACCCGGTTCCCACCCTCAACCGTTACATCGAAAACTATGTGGCCGACCACCGCATGCCCGATGCGCTGACGCTGCGCGGCACGTTCCACGGCAAGGCCGGCAAGGTGGGCGAGGCTCTGGCCGATTATGACCGCGTGATTCGCGATTACCCGGATTCTGATTCCGTGGCAGTGTGCTGGCAGCGCGCGGCCAAGCTCTGCGCTGGCCGGGATGCTGATAAGATGGTGCATTACTACAAAGGCTTCATCAAGCATTGCGGTGAGATGACCAAGCAGGGCAGGCAGGTGAAACCCGGTGCTCTGGCAGAGGCTCATTACAATGTGGCCGGTGTGCTGGCTGATAAAGACCCCGCTGCGGCTGTGTCTCACTTCCAGGAGGCCCGCACGCTGTATCCGGAGCAGTATGCCTCGCTGGTGGATTTGCGCCTGGTGCAGTGCTTCTTCAAGATGAAGGATGCAGAGAATCTCAAAAAGTCGCTTGAGGTGCTGGAGCGCAGCAACCAGGCATCGTACAACGCGCTGCCTCCCGCTATTCTGCGCTGGTGCGGCTGGACCTGCTTCCAGTCACACGATTACCTGGCGGCAGATAAATACCTCTCTGATGCGCTGGTGCGTGAACCGCGTGAAAAATACACGGCAGCCGACGGCAGCGAGCAGGAGCGTCCCAAGGTGGAGCCGATTGTGTGGAAAACGCTGGCCAAGGCGCGTCTGGAGCTGCGCCTCTATGCCCGCGGCCTTACTGCGGCGGAATACTATGTTTCCATGGAATCCCAGCCGTACCGCAAGGCAGAGGGCATGCGCGACCAGGCCATGCTGCTGCTGGGACTGAACCGTGGTGCAGAGGCCCGCAAGCTGTGCGAGTCTGCCATTGCCATGGGTATTGATGGGCCTATCAAATCGACCCTGTTCATCGCGCTGGGCGATGCCTGGTACATTGACCGCGAGTACAGCGAGGCGGCCAAGTACTACGGCCGCACGGCCAACGTGGTGAGCGATAAGGAACTCAAGCCGCTCGCTTTGTACAAGATTGCCACCGCCCTCAAGAAATGCAACCGCGCGGGCGAAGCCGCCCAGTACGAGCAGGCTCTGCACACGGAATTCCCGCAGTGGACGCCCAGTGCCAATGTGCTCCATTTCATGGAGGAAAAGGACCGCCCTGCAGCCCAGTAATTCTGCCTGAGCCATGTTTTACTCTCCCTCCCCGAACCGCCGCAAAAGCTGGTTGCGCCTGCTGACCGTGGGGCAGAAGAAGCTCATGGCTGTGGGGGCATTGATTCTGGTGCTCTTTGTCGCCTTGCTTTCGGTGCTGGGCGTGTATGCCTACCGCGCGATGCAGTACGATATGTCTCGCGTGGGGGCCGGGCTGGTCAATAATTCGCTCTTCGATTCGCAGGGTAGCCTGATTGCCTCGCTGGCGGAGGATGAGGCCTGCGTGGTGACGCGCGAGGAATTGCCCCAGCACCTCATCAATGCTTTTGTGGCCCGCGAGGATGAACGCTTTTTTGAGCACAATGGGGTGGTTATCAGTTCCGTCATCCGTTCTGTGCTGCGTAATCTGCAGTCCATGCGCTATGAGCAGGGGGCTTCCACCATCACCATGCAGCTCACGCGCAATGTGTACGAACTGAGCGGTAAATCCATGGACCGCAAACTGCTCGAGGCGATGATTGCGCAGCGCATTGAGCGCAATTTTGACAAATACGCCATTCTTCAGCAATACCTGAGCCGCATTTTCTACGGCCAGAACTGCTATGGTGTGAAAGCTGCCGCCCGCCATTACTTCGGTAAGGGCGTCCGCGACTTGAACCTGGTGGAATGCGCCACGCTTGCGGGGCTGGTGCGCGCGCCGTCCCTGTTCAACCCGGTCACCAGCATGGAAAGCGCCATGCAGGTCAAGAAGGAAACATTGCAGCGTATGCTGGAATGCGAAATGATTACCAGCGAGGAATGCCACCAGGCCACGCAGGCACCCATCGTGCTGCGCCGGGGTCCGGCTGCAGAGGAGGCCGGCAGTTCGTATGCCGTGATGTGGGCTCAGCATGAGCTGGAGGGCATCCGGGCTGAAGTGCCGGAGCATTCCGGCGGCGTTTCCGTGGTGTCGAGCCTGAATCTGCCCTTGCAGCAATACATGGAGAATGCGGTGGAGGCTGCGCTTACCGCTGTGGAGCGCCCCGGTATGTACCCGGAAGCCTGGTTGGCGGGGATGTCTCCTGAAACGGCTGAGGCCACGCGCACGGCATACGCCCGGTTGCGCCGCCCCAAGGACCTCAAGGTGCGCGGCGAAAATAATGACCTCACGGGCTTGCTGCAGTGCTGCGCCCTGGTGGTGGATGCCCGCCGCAATCACCGCGGCAAGATTCTGGCTCTGGTGGGCGGCCGCAGTGCTGCAGACGGGATTGACCGCTGGCAGTGCCGTGTGCGCCCGGGGCGCGCGGCTGCTCCGTTCTTATTCTGCTGTGCGTGTCTGCCGGGCGGGGAGAATATGCACATTGTGGCTCGCAGCACAGAGGTGACCGGCGAACGGCTGGGCTATGATGTGGTGCGTTCGTTCTACGAATCGCTGAAATTGAAGAATTTTGAAATTCCTGCCCGCGAACAGGCCTTGTACCTGTACAACGGTATGTTCCAGATGCGCCGCCTGGACCTGGCCCGTCTGCTGTTCTGCCTGCAGAACGAAGGCCGCGGGTACAGGCTCAGCATGGTCAATGCCATCTGGAACAGAAACCGCCAGCTGATTTACAACTACGAGCCGGAGAAATCCCCCGAATACATCCGCCGCGAAAGCGCCACGGCTGTCTCTTCACTGCCGCCGTTCCATGTGACCGAAGGTGAGCCTGTCATCATGAATGAAACGCTGCCCGAGGGCGGCGGCCAGTGGACCATGGTATTCCGCAACCGCGGGGTGTGCGCCTTTGTGTGGATGGGCTTCGATGATGCATCGCATCCGCTGGCGTCCGCCCGTGAGCTGCGCCCGTTGTTATCGCGCGCCTCCATGAACCTGGCCCGTGAGATTTTTGACAAGGCCCGTGCTGAGCTGCGCGCCCAGCAGCAGAAGGCAGAGGCTGCCAAACAGACACCTGCATCATGATGCCTGACTATTCAGCCTACATGGAAGCCGCTCGCTCTGCGGCTCAGCTTGCCGGGGCGTTCCTGCGCGAGCAGTTCCACACTGTCAAGCAGGTGGATGAAGCCTTGCTGCACGATATCAAACTGCGGCTGGATAAGGAAGCTCAGGCGCTGATAGCCAATCGCCTTCTGGCGGCGTTTCCGCAGAGCTCTATTCTGGGCGAGGAGGGAAATGAAGGGAATTCGGCTGCGGAGTATCTGTGGATTGTTGACCCCATTGACGGCACGGTAAATTATTTTTACGGTATTCCCATTTTCTGCGTGAGTATTGCGCTGCAGCACTGTGGCAAGCTTGTGCTGGGGTGCGTGTACGACCCGATGCAGCAGGAATGTTTTGAAGCCATAGCCGGGCAGCAGCCGCGGTTGAATGGTGTGCCTGTTTCAGTTTCCACGCGCACAGAGATGCGCGAGGCCGTTGTCTTTATCGGCCATGGCACGCACGATGGCTCGGGCGAGGCCGGCATTCGCCGTTTTGCTCACCTTTCCCGCCAGGTTCGCAAAATCCGTATCCTGGGTTCAGCCGCGCTTACGCTCTGCTACATAGCCGCCGGGCGCTTCGATGCTTATGTGGAAGACCGCATCTGCCTGTGGGATTTTGCCGCGGCCCGCGTTATTCTGGAAGCTGCCGGCGGTATGCTGGAATTTGAACCGACCAGCGCCGATGGTATCAAAGGGTCAATCATGGCGTGGAATGGCCGCATCCCGTTGCATGCCGCACTGAAAATGGAAGATTAAAAGCTCATGAACACCTCTCCCTCCGTCCGCCATCTTGCCTGGAAATGCCTGCTGCGCTGGTCGCAAGGCGGTATCTTTGCAGAGACTCTTGTGGCCCGTGCCGCGGCTGAGCACAAGCTGTCTTCCGCCGACCGTTCATTGCTGCAGGCCATTGTGTACGATACGCTGCGCCACCTCAGCTGGCTTGACCACATCCGCCAGACTCTGCGCCCCGGCAAACTGGAGGAAAAGATGCGTTGGCTGGTGCTGATGGGACTTTGCCAGTTGTTCATACTGCGCCAGGCAGAGCATGCTGCCGTGAGCGAAACGGTGCGGCTTGCTCCGCAGCGGGTTCGCGGCGTGGTCAATGGTATGCTGCGCAATGCGGTGCGCCGCTCACAGGAATTCACTGCCGGACGCGCCAAACTACCGCTGGCGATGCGCTATTCCACGCCTGCTTGGCTGGTAAAGCGCTGGCTGCGTGAGTTCGGGGAAGCCGAAACCTGCGCCATGCTGGAATGGAACACCCAGACACCCCCGGTGTATGCCCGCGTGAACCCGGTGAACCCGCCTGCTGAAATCCCGGAGGCATGGGAGGCGTTGCCTCACTTGCCGGGCTGGTATAAACTGCACGGTGCCTTGCCGCTGGAGGCATTGAGGGCAGGGCAGGTGTATGTGACTGACCCTTCCACCCGCTACTGTGTGCAATTACTCGCGCCGCAGCCCGGTGAACGCGTGCTCGATGCCTGCGCCGCCCCCGGCGGTAAATCCGCCGCTATGCTGGCTGCCACAGGAGGCGAACTCAACCTGCTGGCTACGGATGTGGAGGAATTCCGCCTTAAGCCCTTGCGTGAGAACCTGCTGCGCGCTGGCGGCAAGCAGGTGCAGGTGGCTCAGCATGACTGGACCCGGCCTTGCCCGGTGGAATGGCAGGGGGTGTTTGATGCGGTGCTGCTCGATGTGCCGTGCTCGAACAGTGGCGTGTTGCAGCGCCGTGTGGATGCCCGCTGGCGCTTGAGTGCGGAGGAAATGACGCGTCTGGCGGCGCTGCAGCTTTCTATTCTGGAGCAGGCCTGCGTGGCGGTGCGTCCAGGTGGGCGTCTGGTCTACAGCACTTGTTCCATTGACCGGGAGGAAGACCGCGCCGTTGTTGATGCCTTTCTGGCAATCCACAAGGAATTTTCTCTGGAAGACGAGTATCTCGCCCTGCCGCATCGGGAGCAGGCAGATGGCGCCTACGCCGCCTTGCTGCGCCGCGTAAAATAAGGGAATTTATAAAAAAAAGCTCGCTTTCTCCAGATTGAGCGGTATAATGAGAAACGAACCACATTTCCGACTCATCTACCATGATTACAAAGAAACTCACCATCCAGAATAAACTTGGTATTCACGCTCGTCCTGCGGCTCAGTTTGTGCGTGTGGCCAGCCGATTCCAGGCCGATGTTTCGGTGGAAAAGGATGATGAAGCTGTGGATGGTAAGAGCATCATGGGGCTTATGATGCTGGCAGTAGGCTGGGGTGCGGAAGTTTCTGTCACCGCCGACGGCCCCGATGAGGCAGAGGCCATGACCGCTCTTGAAGAGCTGATTAATGGCAAGTTCGGCGAGGATTGATTCCCTCGCCGTTGGTTTATCACCCCTTCACCCACATTCCGGTCATATGAGCGAGGGTTTTGAGCGCCGGTTCAAGGGACAACCCGTTTCCCCGGGCATTGCCATGGGCAAGCTGCGGGTGGAAGCTCGTGGTTGCACGGCGCCGCTTATCCGCACCATACTGCCCACTGAGATTGAGGCCGAATGGCAGCGCTTTGAGGATGCCCTTACCCGCACGGAGGCGGAAATAACGGTGCTGAAGCAGCGCGTGGAGGAGCTGAGCGGCGCTTCCGAAGCCGCGATTTTTGACGCGCACCTCCTTTTCCTGCGTGACCGGATGATTATTTCCCGCCTGCGCAAGGAAATGCCGAAGCGGCTGCAGAATATCGATTCGGTTTACTACGCGGTGGTGCAGAATTTCATGGAGGCCATGCGCCTGGTGGATGATGCGTACCTCCGCAGCCGCGTGGCCGACATTGGCGATGTGCTGCAGCGCGTCCTGAAGAATCTCGATCAGGGGGGTGCCAAAACCCGCAAGAACAAGCCCGTCAGCAAGGACCCCTGTGTGCTGGCGGCGTATGACCTGGCCCCCAGTGATACGGCGGACCTGGATTCCCAGAATGTACTGGGCTTTGTCACGGAGACTGGTTCTGCCATTTCCCACACCGCCATTCTGGCGCGCTCCCTGGGGCTGCCGGCTGTGGTGGCTGTGCCCAACCTGGTCATGGAATCCCGCGTAGGGCAGCCCGCCATTCTGGATGGTTACAATGGCGTGCTCATTCTGAATCCCACCCAGGAGACGTGCGAGCATTACAAACTGCTGCAGGCAGAGAAGGAAAAGGCCTACCAGGCACTGGTGGATATGAAGGATCTGCCCGCAGAAACGCGGGACGGGAGGCGCATTCACCTGGCCTGCAATGTGGACTTTGTGCACGAATACAGCGCGGTGAAACGCTCCGGGGCAGATGGAGTGGGCCTGTATCGCACCGAATTTTTCCTGCTCGGCGGAGATGGCTTACCCGATGAAGAGGCGCAGTATGAGCATTACCGCCGCCTGGTGGAGGAATGCGCGCCGCAGGAGGTGATTTTCCGCACGCTGGATTCCGGTGGTGACAAGCTGCCCTTTGAGGTGCTGGAGGAGAAGGAGGATAATCCCTTCCTCGGCTGGCGCGGTATCCGCGTTTCGCTGAGTCGTCCCGCTATCTTCAAGGAACAGCTGCGTGCCATTCTGCGTGCTTCGGCTCATGGTAAGGTGGGCGTCATGTTCCCCATGGTTTCCGGGCTTACTGAGGTTAAGGACGTGCAGGATATTCTGGAGGATTGCCGCCGGGAACTGCGCGAGCGTGGCCAGGCCTTTGACGAGAACATGCGCGTGGGTATCATGATTGAGGTGCCCAGCGCCGCCATGATGGCAGATGTTCTCGCCCGTTATGTGGATTTCTTCTCCATCGGTACGAATGACCTCACCCAGTATACCATTGCCGTAGACCGCGTGAATTACCGCGTGGCCAGCATGTTCCGCTCCACTCACCCTGGTGTGATACGCCTGATTCACAAGACGATTGAGGCCGGTATACCCACTGCCATTTGTGGTGAAATGGGTGGCGATATCACCCTTGTTCCCTTACTGGTCGGCCTGGGCGCTACAGAGCTTTCCGTGGGGGCGCACCTGCTGCCGCTCATCCGCTTTGCCATCCGCCATCTCAACTATGATGAATGCCGGGAAATGGCGCAGATGGCGCTGCTGGCCGAGGATTCACGCACCATCCGTTCGCTTTCCAAGGCCGTGGCGCTGCGCTCCTACCCGAACTTGTTTGAGTAAATATGCATGAATCAGAATTTCGGCACTGCGTCAAAAAAGTCGCGTGAATGACGGGGAAGTTAGCTGCCCGAGTTTGAGTCGGAGATAATCAATGGAGGGTAGTCCTCGGGTTTTGAGTTGGATGCGGGCAATCATTGAGTTTATCCCTTCAATTCGTCCTGAGGTCAGCCGATATCGGAAAAAGTTCAGCACCTGCTGTGCATGCCTTGAAAGCGTTTTTGCTAAACGATTGAATGGCTTTAGAGTTGACGCTTCAGCCAACGATATCCATTCCCCAAAAGCGGTAGCACACCTCTTGAAGCTCGAAAACTGAAATACGAGTCTGAGCTACTCTCAGCAAGATGAAGAATGCGCGAAAAACCTTGCAAAATGGGAGAAAAGGCAGTAAACTGCCGTTAGTGACATCTGTATGTTAGATTGTCATCTTATATTCAAAATCGTCTCTTCTGATAAAGTATGAACAAGTATTTAGATTGGCAGTTCCGCGCAACAAGCTGGATTTCACTGGCCGCTGTGCTGGTGTGTCTTGTATGTGCATTTGTGCTGCCGGATTTTTTTGGTGACAAGAACAGCCCGATTGAAAATGTGCAGATGGTGATTGTAGCCATAGGCCTGTATATGACCAGCACGGCAAAAGACCGCAGGGTCTTGTTTGTGTTTGCTTCGTTGTGCCTGTTCTTTATTCTCGCACGCGAGGTGAACTATGGCCGCACGCTTTTTATCTTCGCTGACCCGGAGAATGCCAATAAGTTCCCGAAGTGGAAGGATATGGAATACGGCTGGCTGGCGCATGTGGGTGTGGGGTTGTACATGGTCTGGTTGCTGGTATATTTCATCCGCCGCAAGGTGTGGAAGGAAATATCGGATGTCCTGCGGTCCTTCCGCATACCGGCCTGGGAATTATTGGTGGCTGCATGTGGCCTGGTTGTAGGTGTTGCCAGCGAAAGCCTGCATAATTGCCTGCTGGAAGAGCTGGGTGAGGTGGTGATGTATGTGGGGGGTACCGGGCTGCTTTACCTTTACTCCCGAAACAAGGTCTGCAAACGATAAACCGGACTTGAAAACGGGGGCTGCTTTTTTTTTGAACGTGTTACCAGTTTGTCCTATCTAAACTAACCGTTATGAGCAAGAAGAAGATATGCGACCCGACCTGGTGGAGACTGGGGTGGATTCCGTATGCCGTGCTGCCCATGGTGGCCGGCGCTGCGGATTTGTGTTTCCCGCTGATTCAGTCGGAAGGCTTGCAGCACCTGGGAATTGGGGCTGGTCTCGGTATTCTGCTTTTTATAGCGGCAATTTTATTGTTGCGCCGCGATTTTTCACGGCTTGAGCAGGTGTTTCTGGCGTTGCTCGCTTTAGTTGCATTGGTCGGGCTGCTGGTCAGCGGCAGCCATGCGGTGTGGGCCGCAGCGCTGGTTCTGCCGTTTTTCGTCATCATGTTTGGCCGTGACAAGGCGGCCGCCCCGGTAGAAGAGGTGGAGTACCGCAACTGGTGGGGTTTCTGGCACGAGAGACGGCGCCAGGTGAAGGGCGGATTCTGGCGGCGGATTCTCCCCACGCTCATCAGCGTGCTGGTGGGTGTTATCTGCTTCATTGCTTTCCTCTGCATCTTTGCGAGTGGCAACCCCGTGGTGCAGATTGTGTGGGAAACCATTACCGACTGGTGGAACCGGTTGATTGATTATCTGCAGATCAGCTGGGATTTCTGGTGGCATGTCCTTATCTGGGCTGCTGGTATTCTGGGCTTCGGCCTGTTCACGGTGCAGCGCCCCGCGGTAGAGGCTTCAAATCTGCCCGAGGTGCCGGAGGACGCCCCCGCAACCGGAACGAGCCTTCTGCCGCACTTGCCGCTCATGATACTGCTGGGCGTAAACCTTGCGTTCCTGGTGGCTACGGGCACGGATATCGCCTTCCTCTGGTTCCGCCGTGTGCCCGAGGGCATTTCTCAGACCTCGTATCTGTACGAAGGGGCAGATTCCATCATCTGGGCATCTGTGCTGGCTGCCGGGCTGCTTCTTTATTTCTTCCGCCGCAAGGGCAGCGTGCGGCGCACAGTGGTAGCCCGCGGACTGGGGTATGCGCTGGCAGGTCAGACTCTGCTGCTGGCCGTCAGTGTGTATGTGCGCCTGTACAACCAGATAGAGGCGTATTCCTTTACCCCGCGGCGCATTCTGGCGGCAGAGTTCCTGCTGCTGGGTGTGGCCGGGCTTGTGATTCTGCTGTTTTACATGAGCCGTAGCGGGAGCTTCTTGCGCTATGCCCGTGTCTGCATTGGTACGCTGGGGCTTATCGGGCTTTGCTTCACCATCAGCAAGCCGTCCGCCCTTTCCGGTGATTTGAATATGCGCTTTGCAGCCGCTAATCCCACATGGGCGTTCTCGGTGGATGATTTCAAGTACGATTGCTTTGTGGTGCAGGATAATCTGGCCTTTGCGCTCTATGTATATGAGCGCCAGAAAGCCCTGAATGCTGAGTTTGAAAACGAATCCCTGGCGGATGAGTATAATCGCCAGATGAATCGCTTTAGTCAGAGTCTGAAGGTGGCTGCTCTGGCATTGGAACGCCGCAGCCATTCCTGGACCTTGTTCACGCTGCGCGATTACTGGGACCGCCGGGCGGCAGAACACATCCTCGGGCGACCGCTGGGTGCACCTGCCGTCGAGCCAGTTCATTGATTATGACGCTGACCCGGCTCCATTCTCCGGAACACCCGCCGGCGGGCGAATGGTGGGCGTTGTATGAAAGCGCCTTTCCTGCCAGTGAGCGGCGCGGTGCAGTGCAGCATGCTGCGGCCATGCAGGATGCTGCCTTTCATTGCCTTCACCTGGCTGATGCGCAGGGCTTTGTGGGTCTGCTGTGCTATTGGCAGTGGGATAAGCTCTGCTACGTGGAGCACCTGGCTATTGTGCCCGGCAGGCGGGGACAGGGACTTGGGCATCTGGCGCTGCAGCACGTGCCCGCTCCCACTGTCCTTGAAATTGAGCCAGTGGTGGATGAACAGACGGCGCGCCGCCTGCGCTTCTATGAATCCTGCGGTTTTGTGCGTCTGTCCCAGCCGCATGTGCAGCTGGCCTACCAGGCCGGGCAGCCGGATGTGCCGCTCTGGCTGCTGAGCCGCCCTGCCATGAGCGCGCAGATGGTGGCCGGGTTTGAGCGGCTCTTTCACGCCGGCCCCATGCGTTACCGCGAGATTTAATTCAGCGGAAGGGTCAGCGTGAAAACGGTGCCGTGCGCATCGCTCTTTTCAAGCTTCAGCTCACCGCCGATGCTGCGGGCGACATCCCGCGAGAGGGCGAGCCCCAGCCCCACGCCGGGTTTGCGGCCCTCCACATCTCTGGCAGATCGGGAGAAGGGGCGGAAGATATCACGCTGCCACTTGGCGGGAATGCCGGGGCCATTATCGGCAAAGCGGATGCTGAGCGTGTTGTGCCCGCGCATGGTGCTGATGCTGATGGTGGGGTGTTCTGCCGTGGCAGCATATTTGATGGCGTTGTCTGCCAGGTTGGTGAAAATCTGCTCCAGCGAGATGATATCCGTATTCAAGGAAATCAGCTCGGCGCGTTTATCATGCTTCACCTGCACCTTGAACCCGGCTTCGCGCAGGCGGGGTTCCACCTTGGACAACGCGCGGTCAACCAGCTGGGGGCAGGGCGCTTTATCTGCCCTGCCGCGCAGTTTGCCGCGGGTCAGCCGTGCAAAGGCGAGCACGTTTTCCACCAGATGCCCCAGCCGCTGGCTTTCCTGGTGCAGGGTATCGTGGTATTCATCCACTTTCTCTGTCGGCACGAGTTTGTTCTTGAGCATCTCTGTGATGAGCGAGAAACTGGTGAGCGGGGTGCGCAGCTCATGCGTAACCGCCGAGACAAAATCTGCCCGGCGGCGTTCCAGCCGCGCATAGAAGAAGAGCAACCCGAACAGGATGCCCACCGCCAGAATCGTGACCAGTGCGGCAGAGGCCAGCGTACCGCGCATGGCTTTGCGGCGGGCCGCGGTGTCCGGCACTTCCACATCATTCCCCGGGCGCAGTACCATGGGCAGCGGGGAGAGATTGGCCGGTTCTTTTTTCTTGCAGAGCGAAATGGAAGCCCCCTTCAGCGCGGGTTCCACAAAGGGCATGAGTCGCTCGGCCAGTTTGCCGGCATCCAGCAGAATCCCCTCGGCTGCCGAGCCGTGAGTCGTGCTGATATTGCGCATGTACACCAGGTCATCAATGTAATACCAGGAATAGAACGGCCCCGGAGAGCCTTTCATTTCCATGGGGCTGCTGAAATCCTGGTCCTCTGCCTCGTACACGCCGAAAACCGGCAGCTGGGTCTTGTGGTCAATGGTTTTGTGTGTCGGCTGGCTGGGGTCATAGACCGGGGCGGCGGGGTTGAACGCCTTGCGGCGGATGGTGTCGATAATGGCCGGATTGCCTTCAATTTCTGCCAGCAGGTGTTCCTGTCCCTCCGGCACCTGCAGCCCTGCGGGGGTCAGCAGGAAATAACCGCGCACGTAATCGGGCATGTTTTCGGTGGGCGGCGCATAGACCAGCTGACCAATGGGCGGGGCATAGCCCAGCTTGTCAATTTCCTGCCGCAGGAGGTTCTTCATTTCGGCCTGCACCCGGGGAATGGAGAGAGCAACCAGGCGTTTCTGCTGGGCTTCCTTATCAATCTGGAGCAGGCGGGTATCAAGCGTGAAGGCTTCGTAAGCCAGCCAGGCTGCAGCGCTCAGGGTAAGCAGGGTGAAAAAGCTGATGATGAGGGCCAGTTTCTTATTCATGATTCATTCCAACGGTATCCGCGGCCGCGGATGGTTTCGATATGCGAGGAGGCGGTTGCACCCAGCTTTTCGCGCAAGCGGGTGAGCGTGACCGCCACGGTGCGGGTCTGCGCTGCGGTGTTCCGGCTGCCCCAGATGCGCAGCAGCAATTCCTCCTGCGGTATGACGCGCCCGGGGTGGGTCAGGAAGTAGCGGAACAATTCAAACTCTTTCTCGGTGAGCGGCAGCGGCGTGCCGTCGTCGAACTGTGCGCGGCGGGTTTTGCCATCCAGCGAGCCGCCCGGGAAGCTCAGCACCTGGGCCACCGCCAGCTGGCGGCCTGGTGAGCGGCGCAGCACCGCGGCCACGCGTGCCATCAGTTCGGCAATGCTGAAGGGTTTGACCACATAGTCATCTGCCCCGAGTTGCAGGCCTTTCACCCGGTCCTGTTCATCGCCGCAGGCGGTGAGGATGATGCTCGGTATGCCGGGGCATTCCTTCTGCATCATGCGCAGAAGCTGGAAGCCGCTGATTTCGGGCATGTTCACATCCAGCAGTGCCAGATCCACCGGGGTGGAAAGCAGAAGCTCCAACGCAGCGCGGCCATCGGGCGCCGTGCGCACCTCGTAGCCTGCGCCTGCCAGCGAATCTGCCACCACGCGGCGAATGGCTGCATCATCTTCTGCCACCAGTATGCACTTGTTGCTCATCGGTATAGCACTGTAGCATGTTCCCCCTGCCGCCGCAAGTGAAAATCAGCGGAAGCGGATGATAACCGGCTGAACCGGAGGCGTTGCGTTGGGGCTGAGGGTGGCGGTATCTGCCGAGTTGAGCCAGCCACGCACGCCGGTGAAGGTCTCCACATAGCTCCAGCTGCCGCGGCTGGCCAGCAGATGCACCGGGGTGGAGGGCGTAAGCTTCATGATGCCGGCGCCTTTGGCCTCTGCGGTGGTGCGCAGCTCTGTGCTCTGCAGTACATAGGCCACGTCATCCGGGGGAAGGGTGGTGATATCCGGTGTCTGGCGGGTGGTGTAATAGCCCCAGTCTGCCGCGCAGAGGAGCGAGGCCAGAGCTGCCACGGCCGTGCAGGCCTGCAGCCAGGGCTTGCGCTCGCCGCGGCGCGCCATGAGCAGCGCCACGCAGAATGCCAGCAAGGCGGTGCTCACCACGGTGGATATCCAGAGCTGGCCGGGGGTGAGCAGGGTGAAGATATCATCCGTGACAGAGCCGGTGGGAAGCAGGGCCCCCTCCTTGCGCTGAATGAACTGCAGGTTGGCCGCGGCTTCCTTCAGTCCCGGGTCTTCGTTCAGGGCGCGGGCGTAGCAGAGCGCGGCCATGCCGGGTTTACCCAGGCGGTAGTAGCAGTTGCCCATGTTGTACTGGCGCAACGCTTCGGGGTAGTTCTGAGCATTCTCCAGCTGTGCCAGCGCCTTGCTGTACTGGCCGCCCTGGTAATCCTCCCGGGCGGTCATGGAATCCGGCGCGGCAGAAGCCTGCGCCAGCGGCGCCAGGCAGAGCAGCAGGATCACCGCCTTGGTGCCGATGCTGCGGAGGGTGCGCATGATGATGTTACGTTCCTGCTGGGAGATGCTGGTCCGGGCATCCGGGCGGAAGGCTTCCGCGTCACGGCGGTCGATAATCTGCTGCAATTCCGGCGTCATGCTTTCGGGGGAAACGTGCGTTTCAATGTAGGCGCCTACTCCCTTGAGGAAGCTGAGGGCATCGGTGCGGGCTGCAAGTTCGCTCAATTCGCGTTCTCGGGCGCGGCCTGCTGCACCTGCGGCCACCTTGCGGCGCAGGGCTTTTGCCGAGAGAACCGCCAGAATGAGAGCCGCGGGCAGGTAGAGCAGATACCAGAGCCAGCGCGGCAAATCAAAGACACTGCCGTACATGGCGCGGGGCATGTAGCCGTAGATATCGGTCATTTCCGCCACGGGAATCGTGCCTGCGGGCGGTGGCTCGGCTGCGGCGGTGTGCTGAATGCCGCTGCCGGTTTCATTTGTCTCGCGCCATTCCAGCGGAATAGGTGCCGTGGCGCACTGGCGGTATTCCATGCGCTTCGGGTCAAAATACGAGAAGGAGAAGGAGGGAATGCCGCCAACTTCGGCAGAAGGGCGCAGCAGCTGGCTGAACACCATGCCCAGGGTTTCGCCGTTCGGCCCGACAATGGGTTTGCGGGTGGCGGGCACGAGTTTCCAATCGGCCGCATTTTCCGGTTTCGGGCATTCGAGCTGTTCCAGATTGCCCGTGCCTTTCACGGTGATTTCCACTTCCACTGCTTCGTGCATGGCGAGCGACTGGGCGGTGGTGGTGGCGGAGATGGTGTATTCACCCACCATGTCGGCAAAGTTTGCCGGGGCACCAGGGGGCAGGGGCAGCGCGCCAATCGTGTAGACCGGCAGTTCTGCTTCATCGCGCATCACGGTGAAGAAGCCCTGGCGCTGCTCCAGAATGATTTTACCGGCCACATCTGAATTACCCTCACGGAACGGAGTGAGCGTGCCGGAGAAATCAACCGTTCGCCAGTTCTGGCCTTTGGCATAGGCGGTGGTAGTGCCCAATGCCTGGTTATGCACCATGGCCAGTACCCCTTGCAGAGTGTTCTGGAAATTGCCCACGCGCACATCCACCGAGTTGAGCTGTGGCGCGCCTGCGGTATCAATGCCGCCGGGAAGCAGTAATTTGATGGCCGTTCTGACGGGCTGGTGCACGTAGCCGTCCTTGATGTCTGTATACCACAGCACACCGTAGGTCACCGGGGATTTCATCCACCGGATTTCGCTCTGCGACATGACCGGCAGCGGGGGTACATCCACACTGACCGTGCGCCCGGAATTGTACTTCACCTGCAATGACTGAATCTGCACCTTGCCCGGGGCATCGGGAGTGATGAGCATGGGGTAGATTTCCATGGGCGCGCGGTTGGCATCCATGGGGTTTGCCCCGGCGTAGTGCTGCATGAGCTCCAGCGAGGCATTCTGCACCGTCGGGCGCCGAGGTATGCTGAACAGGTCTTCTCCAACCTCGGTATCCACCAGGTACAGAGCCACTTTTTCGCCCGGCACCGCTACATCCACCGACCAGACCGGCACGACCTCTGCCATGGCCAGCGGGTAGATGATACTGATAAGTGTGCTGAGATATGCAATTAAATTCTTCATGTGTTGAATGGGAAGCCTGGGGGATTAATAATCTTTATCGGGCGGACGGACCTGCACATCCGCATGCGGAATGGGAGAGCCCTTTTCTTCATCAAGGTGGCTGCGCAGAACCGAAGCGGCGTACTGCCGGGCCTTTTCCTCATCGCTGGGCTGGGGCTGTTCCTGCTGCTGCTGTTGCTGCGGGGCTTGCTGTTGCTGCTGGTTCTGCTGTTGCTTGTCGTTTTGTTCCTTATCCTGCTGCTGGCCGTCGTTCTGCTTCTCTTCGGGCTGCTGTTGCTGCTGGTCTTCCTGGTCTTGCTGGTCCTGCTTGTCCTGGGAGTCCTGCTTCTGGTCGGAGTCCTGCTGTTGCTGCTCGTCGTCGTTCTGCTTGTCGGCGTCCTGGTTCTGCTGGTCGTCCTTCTGGTCCTGCTGGTCAGAATCCTGCTGCTGGTTCTGGTCGTTCTGCTGCTGGTTCTGGTTTTGTTGATTCTCTTGCTGCTGTTGCTGCTTGAGTCGTTCGATTTCCTCCTCCAGCTTCATGATGAGCGCTTCAATAGACGCGATGTTCTTCTGGGCTCGGGTGAGAGTGGGGCGCAGCTTCAGTGCGTCCTGGTAGGAGGTGATATCCTGTTTCAGCGAATCCACAATTTTCTGGAGCGCTTCGGGACTCACCTGTGCGCCGGGGGCTGCTTCCTCATCCTCCAGCCCTTCTGCCATGGAGGCTTCGCCATAGAGCAGGCGCAGTTCATCAAAAGTACGGGCGGCGTTAATCTGCCCCAGTTGGTAGTGTGCCGCTGCCTGCAGGGCTGTGTCCTCATCCAGCAGCGCGCGGGAAAATGCCTCCTTGGCTTTATCGTGCTCACTGGCTTTCATGTGGGCCAGACCCTGGCTGTAGGCTGTTGCGTATTCTGCCAGCGGGGCTGCGTGCAGTTGCGGTGTCATGCAGCCCAGCATGAGCAGAAGCACCAGTGCGCGGGGCTTCTTCCATTCTGTGCTGCAGAGCATGGCCAGTACCAGAAGCACCACGGCTGCTATGGCAAAGGGGGCAAACACATCGTTGGGTATCTTATTGATGGAGAATGTTTCCTCGTGCGTATCAATCTTGCGCACCGCCGCCTGGGTGAACGCTGTCAGATTGGCGTTGGAATCCATGATGAAATAATCGCCGCCGGTGGCTTCGGCAAAGCGGCGCAGGGATTCCGTGTTGAGCTTGCTGATGACATGCTTGCCGTTGGCATCCTGCCACAGACCGTTTTCGCCCCGGGGGTCAGGAATCGGGCCGCCCGCGGCTGTACCGATGCCCACAGTGATGACCAGCAGGTTGCTTTCCCTGGCTTCCTCTGCTACTTCGAGCGAGGAGTTGACGGTGTCTTCACCATCGCTCAGGATGACCAGGGCATTTGTACTGGCCGCGGGGGCACTGCGCTTGAAATCCTGCATGGCCTTGCGGAGCACCAGCCCGAAGTTGGTGCCGCCCACTCCGGCCCAGTTGCGGTTTACTTGTTCCAGTGCATCGCGCAGGGCTGTGTGGTCATAGGTGAGAGGAACCACCAGGTCTGCTTCGCCAGAGAAAACGATGAGCCCGATCTTATCGCCGGGCAGGGCATCAATGAGCTCGTATGCTGCCGCGCGAGCCTCTGCCAGACGCGAGGGCTTCACGTCCTCTGTCTCCATGGAACGCGAAATATCCAGCGCAATGAGCAGATTGCGGCCGGTGGTGGTGGCGCCGCCTTCCCGGTAGCCGTTGATGGGGCGCGCCAGCGCCACGATGATGCAGGCAAGCGCCAGCAGGGAAAAGACGGCGGGCAGGGCGGTGCGCCAGATCGGCCTGCGGTTCACGAGTTCAAGATGCTGGGCCGAGACGAGCTTGCGCCAGCCCTGGCCCGTGCTGCGCCATGCCAGAACAACCAGCACTGCCAGTACGGGAACGAGCAGCAGGAACCAAAGAACTTGGGGATGGAGGAAACTCATGGTGAGGGATTACGGGGCTGGCTTCGAGGTGGCGAAATTGAGCAGAATGCCCAGGGACAGCAGGAGTCCGGCTGCGGCGAGTGGCCAGGGGAACAGTTCGTCGAAACTGATGAGCGTGCGGCGCTTGGCCTCGGTCTTTTCCAGCTTGTCAATGTTTTCAAACGCTTTCTTGAGGCGGGCGCCGCTGCTGGCGCGGTAGAACTGGCCGCCCGTAATCCGGGCGATTTCCTTGAGCGTTTTTTCGTCAAAGGTATCAACATTGGCCGTATAGCGGGAAAGCCGTTCATCCTTGCCGATGGCGATGGTGAAAATCTTGATGCCGAGCTCGGCAGCTTGTTTCGCTGCATCAATGGGGGTGATGCTGCCGCGGTTGCTCATGCCGTCTGTCACCAGGATGATAACCTTGCTTTTGGTTTCCTTGCGTTCATCCAGTCGCAGCGCAGCAGAGGCAATCGCGGTGCCGATGGCGGTGCCGTCCTCGGCAATGTAGCCCGGGCGGCGGTTATCGGCCAGGTAGAATTCCCGGATGATGTAGCTCACGATGCCGTGGTCGAGTGTGAGCGGGCTGCAGAGCTTCGCTTTGCCGGCAAAGGCCACCAGCCCGATACGGTCGTTCGGGCGCCCGGCTATGAACTCGTTGATAACGTATTTGGCTGCCGTGAGGCGGTCAATGGCGGCGCGGCGGGTGTGTCCCCGTTCGTCTTTGGCTGTAAAGAGCATATCCTGACTGGCCATGGAACCGGAGAGGTCACAGGCTATCATGATGTCGATGCCGCTCACGCTTTCCTCTGTGTGTTGGTTTTTCCATTGCGGGCGCGCCAGCGATATGATGAGCGCGGCAAGTGCGAGCGCCATACAGATGGGGCCGATGCGGCCGGCCAGGGTGGCAGGGCGGCGCAGACTGGCCGCTGCAAAGCGGATGGTGGGGTGCACCAGGCTGGCAGAGGTGCCGGGGCGGCGGCGCAGGAAGAGCAGCAGAAGAACGAGCGGAAGCACCCAGAGCCAGGCGGGCTGGGCAAAGGTGAATTCGCGCGTGGTTTCCACCAGCGGTTCTGTCGCGGCGAGCATCATGCGTTTACCTCCTGCTTGTTTTTCTGCTCCTGTTGCTGGGCTGCGTCAATGCGGGCAACCAGCGCGCGTGCGGTTTCAATGAGCCCATGGGCGCGGGTGGCATTGTTTTCTGTTTCCCCGGCGTATTTGAATTCGGCCAGGTGTTCCAGCAGATCCCGCGTTTCCAGCTGGCAGCTCAGCGGTACATTGCTCAGCGAATCCATGCGTTGCGAAAATTCCTCGTGCGTTTCATACAGGGCGGGGTCCTGCGCCTGCCCGGCCAGGAAGGAGCGCAGTATCATGGAAAGCCGCAGCGCGCATTCGCGCATGGGCGGCAGCTGGGCATCCAGCTCTGCCAGGGCGGTCATGGCTTCCTGCAGCGGGGTGATGCCGATGGCGGCGGGCTTGCGGTTGCGGCGGTAGAGCCACCAGGCGCACAGGGCAGCCAGAGGAATGATGACGGCGCAGACCCAGACCAGCGGTACCCAGAATTCCTGAACCATGAACTGGTCTGCGGGAATGTCCTTTTCCAGCGTGGGAATATGTTGTAGAATTTCGTTGCCCATAGGGGAGTTAATGTGCAAAGACGCGGCTGCGGCGGTTGAAGAGTTTGCGCAGGGCGGGGATGAATTCCTGCGTGGTGAGTAAATCCAGCGAATCAATGCCCAGCTGGTTGAACACGCGTAACCATTCCACCCGGTGCGCCTGCATGGCGTGTGCATGAGCCTGGCGCAGTTGCTTATCGCTCAAATCGCCTTCGAACAACTCGCCGGTTTCGGGGTCGCGGAAGCAGATGCGCCCGGCCGCCGGCAGTTCAATTTCTGCCGGGTCATTCACGCGCACGGGAATGAGTTCGTGCCGGAAATTGAGCTTGCCGATGGACTGCTTATCCGGAGCGGAAAGGAAATCACTGATGAGGAAGACCATGGCACTTTTGCGCTGGGTGCGCAGGATTTCGGCTGCCACTTCGTCCACTGTGTCATCTGCCCCGGCGGTGGGGGCGCTCAGAATCTCGCGCACGATGCGCTGGCATTGTTTCATTCCCTTGGCGGGGGGAAGATAAAAGTGCGGTTTATGCCCGAAGAGCAACAGGCCCACCTTGTCGCCATTGAGCGCGGCGCTGTAGGCCAGCACGGCGGCAATCTGAGCGGCGTATTCGCGCTTGGTGTCTGCAAGACCGGCACTGGCGTAGTCCATACTGCCGCTGATATCAACTGCCAGCAGCAGCACCTGCTCACGCTCCTCGTGAAAAGTGCGCACGTAGGGCGTGCCCGTGCGGGCTGTCACCTTCCAGTCGATGAACCGGGGCTCATCCCCGGCGCGATACTCGCGGAAATCATCGAAATCCAGGCCCTGACCACGGAAGCCGGAGCGGTACTGCCCGGCAAAGGTGGCGGTGGACATGCGGCGCGCCTGCAGTTCGATGCGGCGCACTTTTTCCATGATTTCCTGCGTTTTATCCATGGCGGTGTTTTATGGCACGGGTACCTTGGAGAGGATGCTGTCGATGACGTTGTCGCTGGTCTTGTTGGCTGCTTCCGCCTCGTAGGAAAGCAGGATGCGGTGGCGCAGAATGTCATGTGCCAGGTCTTTCACATCCTGCGGGGTCACATACCCGCGCTGGCGGGTGAAAGCCAGGGCCTTGGCTGCCAGGGCAATGTTGATGGTGGCGCGGGGGGAGGCACCGGCGCGTACCATGCCCTCCAGGCGCTGGTCTACCTTCTCCGGAGTGCGGGTGGCGCGTACCAGGTCCACAATGTAGCGCTGCACGGCGGGGTCGATGAAAATCTGGTCCATCAGCGCGCGGGATTCCTCGATTTCCTGCACGGAAACCACCTGGCTGGTGTGGGGCGTGGCGGTGGTGCTGCTCATCATTTCCAGCACCTTGAGCTCTTCATCTCGGCTGGGGTAATCCACCACCACCTTGAAGAGGAAGCGGTCGAGCTGGGCTTCGGGCAGCTGGTAGGTGCCTTCCTGTTCAATGGGGTTCTGCGTGGCCAGCACCAGGAAGGGATTGGGCAGAGGGTAGCTGCGCTCGCCCAGCGTCACCTGGCGTTCCTGCATGGCTTCCAGCAGGGCGCTCTGCACCTTGGCCGGGGCGCGGTTGATTTCGTCTGCCAGTATCAGATTGGCAAACACCGGGCCTTTCTTGGCGGTGAACTGGCGTTCCTCCGGGTTGTAAATCATGGTGCCCAGCAGGTCGGCAGGCAGAAGGTCGGGCGTGAACTGGATGCGGGAGAACGCGGCCTGCATGGTGCCGGCCAGTGCCTTCACAGAAAGGGTTTTGGCAAGACCCGGCACACCTTCCAGCAATACATGGCCCTTGCAGAGCAGGCTCAGAATCAGTCGGTTCACCAGTTTCTGCTGGCCAACTACCACTTTGGCCATTTCTTGTTTCAGTGCGCTTACCCAGGCGGACTTCTGCGCAATTTGTTCGTTGAATTCCTGTGTGTTCATGGTCGTGGATTGCGCCCAAGTCTACCACTTGCGCGCGTAATAGCAAGATTGTTCAATGTCAGTTGACGCATATGACCCGTGTGCCGTTCAATCCGGTTGGAGGCATGACAGATAATACAGCCCCGCATAGAAAATAAAAATCAGGCCTGAAATCTTGCAAAGAGACGTTTTTTTTGCTAGGATTCCCTCCATGCAGAACATCATCAGCACAACAGAACCGGTAGTGCAGAAATTGACTCATGAGTGGTACGGGAACGCCGTTGCTGCTCCTGTGGAATACAGCTTCACGATTGAGGGGGAAGAGCTCGTGTTCCGTGCGGCGCAGGCAGCCCCGGTGACGATTCACCCCGAGGCTCAACCCGGCGAGTTCACCGAGGAGCTCTGGATGTATGATACGGCGGAGTTCTTTGTAGCTGACGCGGAGGGAAAGCAATACCTGGAGTTCAATCTCTGCCCGAATGGCGCATGGTGGGCCTGCGCGTTCAGTGCCCCGCGGGTGCGCGATGCCTCTGCCGGTGTGCCGGTAGGGGTGCGGACCACGGGAACTGTCACCCTGGCAGGCTGGAGCTGCTCAGCTCGTATACCATTGGCCTATCTGCGGAGTATTGATATAGACATCATGTCCTGCCGACTGGCTGCCACCTGTATTCTCAACAGCCCGGATTACCAGTTCTGCACCACGGCGGATGATGTGAGTGGCGAGCCTGATTTCCACCGTCCGCACAGCTGGGCTCAAGCAAGGGTCCTGTAAATGAAAATGGTGGATAAAACCAATGTGATGCGCCTTCTGGAGCAGAAGAAGGTGCCGTATGCTCATTACACCTACGAATCGGAAGGTGCTATCAGCGGGGTGGAGGTGGCAGCACTGCTGCAGCAGAACCCCGCCCAGGTGTTCAAGACTCTGGTGACCACCGGGCGCAGTGGGGCGCACTATGTGTTTGTGATTCCCGTGGGGGCAGGGCTGGAGCTGAAGAAGGCAGCTAAAGCGGTGGGTGAGAAGTCCTTGGAAATGCTCAAGCAGAAAGATTTACTGCCGCTGACAGGGTATGTTCATGGCGGTTGTTCTCCCATTGGTATGAAAAAGGCCTTCCGCACCACAATTGATACGACAGCGCAGAACTTTGACTCCATCATCTTTTCCGGTGGCCGTATCGGGTTGCAGGTGCAGGTCTCTCTGGCGGATTTAGCCCGCCTGGTGCGCTTCCAACTGGCCGATATTACCACGGATTTGATTCATAATTGATGCGAAAACAGTAAATAAAACGCCGATATTAGGCGGTTTTAGAACAAAAGTTGTCATTCGTGAAGAAAAGGCTTGCTAAGTGAGTCAATTAGCTGTATTCTCTGCGCCGCGCGGGTTTATTAAAAAATCCGGTCGTTGGTCCTCCCTTTCCGCCAGGAAGCTGAGCCCGCAAGGAGGGAAACCCGGCCACAAAAATACACTAATATGTCTGACGAAATCATTCAGGAGCAGGGGCCCATCAAGCTGGCCCATTTCGAGATTCCCAACACGCTCAAGCGCATTGTTGACCCGGAGGATGCCAACCACATCACCTTCATTGCCGAGCCCATCGAGACCGGCTTTGGTCACACCCTCGGTAACTCCCTTCGCCGCGTGCTGCTCAGCTCCCTGGAGGGTGCTGCCATCACCAGCGTGCGTATCGCCGGTGCCCAGCACGAGTTCACCTCTCTCCCCGGCGTGGTGGAGGATGTGACTGAAATTATCCTCAACCTCAAGAAGGTCAAGTTCAAGCACCACGGCAAGGAGCCCCGCACTCTGTCCCTCCGCGTGACCAAGCAGGGCGTGGTGACCGCCGGTGATATCCAGGAAGACCACATCTACTCCGTGGTGAACAAGGACCAGGTTATCTGCCACCTTGACCAGAGCACCATCTTTGACTGCGACTTCGAGGTGAACGTGGGCCGTGGTTTCCACACCGCCGACGACAACAACGACAAGGACCGCCCCATCGGCGTGATTCCGATTGACTCCATCTTCTCCCCGGTGACCCGCGTGAAGTACGCTGTGGACAACGCCCGTGTGGGTCAGATGACAGAGTTCGACAAGCTCGTGCTCGATATCTGGACCGACGGCCGCGTAAGCCCCGCCGATGCC
>JAFYRS010000170.1 GCA_017546845.1 Akkermansia sp. | reverse complement strand
GCCTGCCACGGCGTAGGGCGTGAGCCCGGAGACGGGAAGGCTAAGCATCAACATAAAGTATCGTTTTCTGTCACCCGTTATCACGGGTTTTGGTTTGTTTTTTTGTTGGAGCAGGCGCTGCGCGTGCTGACGCACGCTTGCACCTGCCTAACATCTGTCGCCCACTACCGTGGGCTATGAATTTCGCTCGCTACTCTCGCCGACAAAGACAATTTCACGAGATGGATAGACTTATTAGAAGTCCTCCTTAAATAATCGCATTCCCGATCGGTAATAGAATGTTTGTTTTAGTTGATAATGATGATTTTCTTTACCGATCGGGAATAAAATGTTGACTTTATGCATTTGTGTGTTATATTGTTCCCGAACGGTAATAGAATATGAAGCCTCTAAACGGAAAGCCCCTCAGGAGTACAGAGGAAATTGGAAGCCTGGTGCGGGAAACGCGCAAGGCTCAGGGTATTTCGCAGGAGCAACTGGCAGGCGTAGCGAACACGGGAATCCGCTTTATTTCCGATCTGGAAAACGGCAAACCCACCGTTCAGCTGGAAAAGACAATCCGTGTGCTGGAAGCCCTGGGGCTCGGGGTGTATGCATTTTATCGTTGGGAGCGTAGTTAATGGAAACACTGAATGTCTATCTGCGGGGGAATCGCGCGGGCGCTCTGGTATCGGAGCACGGGCGGCTGCAATTCTGCTATGCCACCACCTATCTGAACCAGCCCGGGGCGCAGGCTTTATCGTATACACTGCCCTTGCGGTCCGAACCGTACACCGGCGGAGAAGTCGCTGCCTTTTTCTCCAATCTGCTGCCCGATGAATCCGTGCGCGTCAGGCTGGCACAGTATCTGGGCATATCCCCCGGCAATATCTTTGCCTTGCTGAAGCGTATCGGCGAGGATTGTGCCGGGGCTGTAGCACTGGTGCCGGCGGAGCGCGAGGCCCGGGCTCATGCAGATGCTGAGTTCAAGGTTCTGAGCGAGGCAGATGCCCATGCCGTCTTATCCGCCCTGCCGGAACGCCCTCTGAATGTGGGGGCCGAGGATTTCCATATATCGGGCGCCGGTGCGCAGGATAAACTGGTGGCTTGTGTGCAGAATGGTCATATCGTGCTTCCCTTGAATGGCACCCCGTCCACCCACATCATCAAACCCGGCATTCCGCGCTTTCCCGAAAGTGTGTTCAATGAGTTTTACTGCATGCGCCTGGCAAAGGCGTGCAGAATTTCGGTGGCAGAGTGCTCCGTACTGCGGGTGCGCGGCATTCCTTACTATGTAACCACTCGCTATGACCGCCAGCAGGAATCCGGGAAAGTGCTGCGTTTGCATCAGGAGGATTTCTGCCAGCTTCTGGGCTTTGAACCCAGCGTCAAATACGAATCCGAAGGAGGCCCACGCCTGTTGCAGGGTTTCCAGCTTCTTCGGGAAATGGCACTGCCCGCTGCCGATATCATCGAATTCCTGCGTCGTATCATCTTTATCTTCCTCATAGGCAATGGTGATGCTCACGCCAAGAATTTTTCCATCCTGTACATGGGGAAAGCAAACCGCCTCGCTCCGGCGTATGATTTGCTTTCCACAGCGGTATATCCGAATCTGCCGCCTAAGCTGGCGATGAAAATAGATGGCCGCAACCATTTCGATTGGATTACCCGCGGCAAGTTTCTCCGCATGGGTGAAAAGGCGGGGTTGCGCAATCATCTGGTGAATGCCGAAATCGACAAACTCCTGGCGCAGCTTTCCAAAATACTCGTCCCTTTCACAGAAAAGATGCAGCAATCCGAGCCTTCCTCTATCTATAGCGGAATTCAATCAGGCATAGAAAAACGCATACTGCAGCTGAAAGCATAAAAGTGAATCTGTTGCTACATCATCCCTCCAACCTCTTTTCCTGACTATATTGCCGCGCAGCTCCATTTGAATTACTCCGTGATTCAATCCTCCTATTCCTATAGGTTTACAGTGTGGGGCAGATTCTAGTATTCTAGTGTTTGGGTTTTACCGGTTTCTTTTTGCTCGTTGTCTGCAGGCTGGGAGGGGTGTCCGCTGCGTGGTCTGCGCCTACCCAAGGACGCGGCGACGAAATTCTGCGCAGCTTCAGCTGCGCACGAACTTCCTTTACTTCGTACCTCGTAATTCCAGATGCTACGCTGCTAATGGTCCCCGGCATTCCCAGAATGCCCGCGCATGTCGTTTCCAGTAAATCAAGTAAAACGAAATCTTTGCCTTGGCAGGCAAGGACGAAATCCCCCGCGCAGCTCCAGCTGCGCACGAACTTCTTTTACTTCGTAATTCGTACCTCGTAATTCGGAATTCCAGATGCTACGCTGTTAATTGTCCCCGGCATTCCCAGAAAGCTCCTGCATTGACCACTGGCCTTTGGTCCACATACCTGGTTCGCAGTAGCGCGCTGTCCCGATGCCCAATCTCCACCTGCAGCTCGGCAAAGCTGCGGAAGTGGCTCAGATGATAACTCGCAAAGGTATGCCGCAGCGCATCCTGCGGCCATTTCCTGCCGCCGCCCCAGCCGGAGGCATGGCGAAGCTTCTGCCAGTGGCTTAGCCAGTTAGCGGGGCATATCGTTTCGGTGTCGGGCTTCTGGTGCCGGCTCAGTATCTGCATCAGCGGCCTGTGTATCGTCACCCGCCGCGCGCCTCCGGTCTTGCTGTGCTGCGGCAGGATGTAAATGGCCTGCTCTTGTAAATCTACCTGCGCCCAGGTAAGCCGCGCTACCTCATGCGGGCGGATGCCCGCGTAAAGCATCATCCCCACCGCCGCCGCACAGCTGCCGCCCTGGTAGGTTTCTGCCGTGGTGGTAATCTGCTCAATCTGCTGCGGCGTCAGAATCGGCACCGGCTGCTCCACCACGCGCGGTGCTTCCACCCGCGCTACCGGATTAGTATCACACCACCCCCGCTTCACCGCCGTGCCGAATACCCCGCTGAGTATCAGCCTAGCCTTCTGCCGCTGCCGTGGTGTATCAAACGCCGTTTCAATATATTCCGAGCACTCCTGCGGCGTGATGCTCCGCACCCGCCGTTTTGCTAATCCCTTGCAGCGCAGCATGAACCGCCGCGTGAAATAACGGAAATCATACACCGTCCGTGTCCTCCTGTCCCTCCGCACTTCCAATGCCGTCTCCACAGCCTTCTCAAATGTCACTGTCTTCTCCTGCAGCCGGAGAGCCTCCGCTCCGGCGACGATGCATTTCATGGCGCGCTTAACCTTTCCTCGGGCTGCTTCCATGGCTGTTTTGGCCACCAGAGCCACTTCCAATACATCTGCGCCTGTGCTTCTTAAAAGAGCTAATGCGGCGTTGTCTGTTTCTTTTTGTTTGTGTTTCGTCATGGCAGGAATTCGGAATCCGTAAGTCAAGCATACAAATGGTTTTATTTCGAGGAAATTGTGATACACGGTGCATGATTCCGCATGGTAGTGTATTTTTGTTCTGAAAGCTGTTACTATTTCATCTCTAATAATTAATCAATATAACTTTACGGATTCCGAAGTCGTAGAATGCAATTGCTTATGAAACGTTCTATATATATAGCGGTTGTGTTTGCTGCTGCTGTTCTGATGCCTTCATGCCAACAGATGCAGCCAGTCAGCAAAGAAACAATTCCGGTGGCGCGCGTGGATTTGGCGCAGAATAATTATCGGGTTTTGGCAACTCGAGTATCTGCTGAGGATGCCGGATTCTGCATTCTGCCTATTGCCGGTACTGTTGTTAATACTGTGGCTCAGTTTATAACCTTCCGAAAGTCAGACGTTGTGGTTCCTGCGGGTATTGAAGTCCTTTCCCCGTCAGAAGCCGATGCTTTCAAGGAACTGTACCGCAAAACAGGTGCTGATCAACCCGGGCGAGCTACTCAGCTAATCAATATCCGCAAAGAATATGGTGGGGTAAACGCTTTAATTTTTGGTCGCCCGAAGGTACGCATTACGGCTGATTTAATCGAATTCACCCACTAACCCGACTTAGCCCGCAAATGAAAAACTCTTTTAGATTTTTTGCTGCCGTGTTGGTGCTGGCATTGGCGTCTTCCTGTACGCAGATGCAACCTGTGGATAAGGAGACCGTTCCCGATGCCCGAGTTGTTCTTGCTAAGAAAAATTACAAGGTACTGGACACTCAGGTCAGAGGTGAAGATACAGGTTTTGCGCTTCTTACCGGTATCCAGTCATTCTCTCGTATCCTGTCTGTGATTCCGTTTTTCAATGCAACAAATCTGCCTTCTGGAATAACCATTGATGCTGTTTCCGAAGCCAAGGCGCTCGATAATCTTTACAAGAACGCCGGTGCTTTGAATACTGGTCGTGCTACGCAGCTTATTAACGTGCGTAAGGAAATTGGTGGGTTCAATATCCTCCTTTTCGGACGCCCCAAGATTCGCTATACGGCTGATTTAATCGAATTCTATACTCCCGGCGCAGACATTTCGCAGTCTCAGAATGCTCAAGAAGCTGTTTCAGAAACGAAAGATGATAAGAAGACGGTTACCAAGCGGCGGCGGCGCAGATAAATGGTTCTTGTCTTATTAACTATAATTAAATTGACGAAAGAATACATATACGATTATGAAATTACATTTACCTAAATTATTATTGTCGGCCTTACTGGCTGTGGTATCTTTGTCCTTTGCCTCCGAAACGGTGGTTATGAACGATATGACGCCTTCTCCTGGAAATTACTATGGTTATTCATATCAGATTGAGGATAAAAATATTCGTTTTAATGGCAATTGGCAACCTCAGTCTTTTACAGATGAAGATGGTTATCAGTGCTGGAATGAGATAAATTGGTCTTCTACAAACAGCAATCAGGAATGGTCGCTGTCTGGCAACGGGGTCTTTGGCATTATCAACGATAGCATGAATGTCGATAATGTCGGACTGTTGGTAAGCGGTCAAGGCACGTATACTATTGAATCCGGCGTAGATTTAAGAGGTATATATCTTTCAATATATGGCGGTGCACAAGTTCTCATAGAAGGCCGTGTAAGTGGTGTTATTGCGGAGTTGGAAGTGGGGGATGGAGGAACGTTGGATTTGAGTAAGGCAACAATTGCTGCTTCTCATGTCTGCTGGGGGGTTAACAATGGTGGAACTTTACGTGTGAACGACTTGTCCATAACGCCTAATACGTGCTTACAGGTAGAGTCATACGTAGATGGTAAAGAGATTGTTTATCTGGACGGAAACTTGAAGCTGAAGGGCACTTCTTTCAATATCTCGAAGGAAACAAAATATGATGACTATACAGATCCTGTAGTGAATAAATTGGGATATATAGAAGTTTATGGCGATCAAACAACAATATCAGTTTCGGGGACAATCACTATTGGAGGCAGGACAACTATTCTGTACTATGGCAATGGTGCCGATTATGACGAAAATGGTAACTGGACGGAGCCTTATGGAAATCCTGATCCAGAAACACCCTTGTTTATCTGTTCTTCTATTAACGAGGATGGATTGAAACTGTTGGAGGCATATGCAGTCAAGGATGTATATGATGAAGAAGCTGATATGGATTATTTCTGGTACAAGCCGTTGCTTGATGCAGATACTTTCTACTATGCTGTAACTGGTAATGACAATCTGGTTTACGTGTATCTGGGGGATGGTTCTGTTACTGCCGGACCGGATGAAAATGACATCGTAGTAAATGAGGGGCAGGAAATTGTGCTTGGTGGCGGCGCAGCTGTGCCTTCCGATGAAAACCTGGTTTGGATTAATGGAGGTACAGCCGATGCCAGCGGGTTATCGGATGAATTGCTGAGCAATGAAATCATCCTGAGTCAGGAGGGTGGTACACTGAAGACGGATTCGGATCAGACGATGACTCTGGTTGGAAATGGCTCTGTTAATTACAGCATTGTATCTGCATCAGCCGGTGAGGCTTCTGCAAAATTGGAAATTGGCAGGGTTGGAACGTCCGACATACTGAAACTCAGTGGCGAGAAATATGAATCAGCTGAAATCAACGTTAACGCTGGCACGGTTGTTATCGGTGCAGATACAACTGTCGGTTTTGGCGGTGGTGCTTCCTTCGTGAATCTGGCTGAGAATACCAGATTGTCTAACGAGGGTACGATAGTCGCTGATATTGCCGGTGAAACCGGAAGTACTATATTGAATCTGGGTAGCATTACGGGTGATGTGGAGCTGGTTGCGGGTTCATCCTTGACGAATAATGCAGGTGGAGAAATCTCCGGTGCGGTGACCGCTGCTGGTAAATTAACCAATTATGGAACAATTACCGGTTCTATTGAGAGTTCAGATGAATTGACGAATAATGGCACAATTCGGGGGAAGCTCACGGCGTCAGGAGAGGTTAAAGGTTCTGGTTTATTTAATGAAACCGTGCTGACCAGCACTGCGCTGCTGCATGTGGGCAACAGCCCGGGGTATCAGCAGCACAACAGCCTGACCCTGGAGCGCGGAGCGACGCTTTCGTTCAGTGTGGATGGTGTTACCGCCGCCACGGCTTCGAATCATGGCAGCGGTACCTATTCTGTGTTGAAGACGGATTCTCTGACCATTAATCCCGGTTCGGGGACTGTCACCGTGGCGGTGGATGTGACCATGGGCGTGGTGGCCGCTGGCAGCGAACCCATGAGCCTGACGCTGCTGGAAGCGCAGAATTCGAATGCATCAGCGGCGGATTTCACGCTGAATCTGAAAGATGACGCCGGGCTGCTGGAAGAAGGGACAACGCTGACTTTCGATACCGCAACGGGTGAACTGGTACTGAATGCCACGGTGAGCAAGGCTGCTCTGGCCGCGTTGATGGACAGCAATTCGGCCAATTTTGCCAACACCATGTGGGCTTCTGCCAGTGCGGCTCAGGAAATGGCCCGCACGGCAGAGCACCAGTTCCTGGTGGGTATGCCTGGCCAGACCACTTTCTGGGGCGCTGGTGTGGGCAGCTTCATGAATGTATCTGGCGAGCAGGGCTTCACCAGCAACTTTGGTGGTTATGCTGTGGGTATGCAGCATGCCTTTACGGAGAAATTCCGTGCCGGCCTGGCTTTTGGTCAGATGTTCGGTGATTTCAAGTCTGATGATGACCAGCTGAAGGTGGAGCAGACGGCGATGCTGCCCACGCTGACGGCTCAATACGTGACGCCGCTTTCCAAGACCAGCAGCCTGAGCGTGAGCGGCCATATTGCGTATGGTGTTGTGGAGAATGAAGCTGATACCTACCAGGTGGGAACCACCGGTAAGGCTGAGTGGGATGATGAGGTGTTCAATATCGGTGTGCGTGTGTCCTGGAATAGCGCGCTGACCGAACACACTACGGTAAGCCTGTTTACCGGACTGACCTACCAGCAGGTGGAGCAGGATTCCTTTACGGAGGAATTCACCGGTGGTGAGCGCGAGTACAAGAGCGGCTCCATGAGCAGCCTGAGCTTGCCGCTGGGTGTGACCCTGCGCGGTATCTACCAGATGGAGGGAACAAATGTGTTTGCTCCGGAGCTGACCCTGGCCTACATTGGCGATATTGCCCGTGAAAATCCGGAGGTGAAGACCAGCGTGTATGGCTTCAACCGCACAGGCAAGGGAACGAATGTGGGGCGCAGCACACTCATGCTGAATGTCGGCGCGAACTGGATGTTCGATTCCACCTGGAGCGTGGGCGCGTTCTATACACTGGAGGCCCGCAGCAAGCAGGTGAACCAGTCGGTGAATGCGGCGATTCGTTGCTGCTTCTGATAGCTGAAACCGAAAGGGATAAGCCGCTGCGCCCTGCGGGGTGCAGCGGCTGATTCATGCCCCGTCCGCTCCGCAGGAGCGGATTTCGTTCCCACTGTCGCCCGGTACACATATAAGTGCCCATGGGGAAATCTCCTGCGTCACAGGTGAAAACGCGGCTGCGCCGCGAGTGAAAAGTGAAAACTGGCTTTGCCTGAGTGAAAACACGCGCTGGTGCGCGGGTGAGATGAGATGTTACGCCTCCGGTAAAGTGGCCACGAGTTCATCCCAGCGCAGCTTTGCTTCGGCGATCTGCTCTTTGGTGACGGAGGAGGAAAGCTCCCAGGTGAGGGGCATTTCCCGGGTGAAATAGGCCGGCAGCAGGTGGTCGAAATCGACGCAGCCGCCCTGGAAGGGGGCGCGGTGGTCGCGGCTGGGCCATTCCACATCGTTCACATGCGCACCGTAGAGGTAGGGGCGCAGGCGGCGCAGGTATTGGTCGTGGTTGAGCAGCAGGAGGTTGTGCTTGCGCTGGATGTGGCCGAAATCGTGCCAGTACATCACATGAGGATTATCGGCAAATTCGGCCATGAGCCGGGGCATTTCCCATTCGCCGGGTACCTGCTCAAAATGGCTGCGGCCCTCTACTCCCAGCACCAGGTTGTATTCCTTGGCTTTTTCTGCCAGGGTGTGCAGGGCTTCGCGGGCGCGTTCGTAGTAGAGCGGGGCCTGCTTGCTGCGGCGGCGCACCAGTTCACCTTTGCGGAGGGCGTATTCCTTGCTGTCTACCCATTCGTGGCGCAGCTTGCGCTCCAGTTCGCGCGTGGGGCGGGAGGCCAGCATGAGCTCTACGCTCCCCATGTGCAGCACCACATACCGGGCCTGGAGCCGGGCTGCCACCTGGAGTGTTTCGAGGGTGAGCCGCAGGGCTCGTTCCCGCGTTTCCGGGCGGTGCGAGGTGAAGGTGAAGGCATCCGGTGCATCGCCGGGCACTTCGATGGGGGCGGGGCAGAAATTGTGCACGCCTGCCACTTTGATACGCCCGCCGTCCACGGCTTTGATAATGCCCGGCAGTTTGCTGAGGCTCAACCCGTGCGAGGCTTCGATATATTCGAAGCCCAGTTCGCGGATTTCATCGCAGATGGCACCGCCATCCTTGTGGCGGCGGCTGTTCCAGCAGGTGGAAAAAACGTTCACGGGGGTATTGTAGTAACAATTTGTGACGGATTCAAGCCCGTTGTTGACTTTTCTGTGTTCTGCGCGTATAATCCCGCGCGTGAGCGATTACCAACAGAAGAAACAGGGATTCAAGCCGCGTTACCAGGATAAGAAACGTCCGCAGGGCGGGAGTGCGGCGCCGAAGGTGCGCGCATTCAAGACGGCTGATGCACCGGAGGGGAGCGAGAACTGGGTGCGGCCCTGGGTGCAGCTCAAGTATTTTACCTACAACCCCGCCGTGTTCCCGCGTATGCTGGGGGCGGTGAGCCCGGATGCCGTGCAGGGCGGGCTTATCAATGTGTATGATAAGAATGGCGACCTTTTCGGCGGCGGATTCTGGAATCCGCAGAGCCGCACGCCGCTGCGTATGCTGCAGCATGGCCCAGAGGTGCTGAAGGAAAAGGATCTGGAACAGGCTATCCGCAAGGCGGTGGCATGGCGCCGGCAGGATTGCCAGCTGGAGGAAACAACCAACGCCTACCGCGTGATTCATGGAGACTCCGACGGTCTGGGTGGTCTTATTGTGGACCGCTATGCGGATGTGCTGAGCCTGGAGGTGACCACGCTGGGCGTGTGGCTGCGTCTGCCGCAGTGGCTGCCGCTGCTGCACGAGCTCTGCGGCACGAAGCGCCATGTGATTACCGTGGATGAGGGCATTGCCCGCATGGAGGGGATTGATGTGAGCAAGGCGCCCGCCAGCGAACCGGTGCACAAGGTGCGCATTGTGGAAAACGGGGTGAATTTCGAGGTGGACTTTGCCCAGGGGCACAAGACCGGCTTTTTCTGCGACCAGCGTGATAACCGCCTGAAGCTCTCCAGGCTGGTGCAGGGCAAGACCATGCTCGACCTCTGCTGCTATTCCGGTGGTTTCTCCATCTATTCGAAGCTGCACGGCGGTGCCGCCGAGGTGACAGCGGTGGACCTGGATGAAAAGGCAATTCTGATGGCGAAGCGCAACGCCAATATCAACGCACAAGGTGGCCCGCTGCGCATCGACTTTGTGCATGCGGATGCCTTTGTATATGCCCGCCAGATGGTGCGCAACGGCAAGCTTTTCGATGTGGTGCTGCTCGACCCGCCCAAGTTTGTGCTGGGGCGCGATGAGGAGAAGGAAGAGGGCCTCAAGAAGTACAATGACCTCAATATGCTCGGCCTGCAGTGCGTGCGCCGCGGGGGGCTGTTCGTTACCTGCTCGTGCAGCGGGCTGGTAAGCCCGGCAGAGTTTGAGAAGGTGGTTATCAAGGCCGCGCAGCGCCTGGGTCGCCGTCTGCAGATTCTGGATATGACCGGCCCCGGCTGGGACCATCCCTTCCTGTCCACCTATCCTGAAGGACGTTATCTGAAAGTTCTCTGGGCCCGCGTACTGGTATGATTTTTACGCTTGCAGTCGGTCTGGCCCTGGCTTTTGTGCTGGGGATGGTGGCGCAGCAGCTCAAGCTGTCGCCCCTGGTGGGATATCTGGTGGCGGGCATGCTGGCGGCGCAGCCCTGGTGGGGGTACCCTGTAGACCAGCATGTGGTGGAGGAGTTCTCCCACATCGGCGTGGTGCTGCTGCTGTTTGGTGTGGGCTTGCATTTCCATTTCAAGGATTTGCTGGCGGTGCGCAAGGTGGCGGTGCCGGGGGCGGTGACCTGCAGTCTGCTCTGGACGGGTATCGGTGCTCTGGTGTACCACCTCTGCGGTGGCGCTGGCGGCTGGGTGGCTGCGGCCATTTTCGGTATGTGCGTCTGCGTGTCCAGCACGGTGGTGCTCACCCGCGTGCTGGAGGATAACAAGATGCTGCAGACCCCTGCCGGGCATACGGCGCTCGGCTGGCTGGTGGTGGAGGATTTGTTCACCATCATTCTGCTGGTGCTCATGCCGGTCATGTTCGGCAATGATGAGCTGCTGCCTGCGCTGGGTGGTATGGCGGTGAAGCTGACGCTGCTGGTGCTCATTGTGGCGCTGCTGGGCAAGCGGGTCATCACCAGGGTGCTCACGTATGTGGCCCGTAACGGTTCTGATGAGCTCTTTACGCTTGGTGTGCTGGTGATTGCGCTGGGTATTGCCGTGCTGTCCTCGTATGTGTTCAATGCCTCCATGGAGTTCGGCGCTTTCCTTTCCGGCATGGTGGTGGGGCAGAGCAAGTTTGCCAGCCGCGCGGCGAGCGATGCCTTGCCGATGCGCGATGCTTTCGCCGTGCTGTTCTTCGTGTCTGTGGGCATGGGATTCCAGATGGGCGGTCTGGTGGAATACTGGCCGCTGGCGCTGGGGACGACTGCCTATGTGCTGCTCATCAAGCCGGTGACCGGGTATGTGGTTATCCGCCTGCTGCGGCGGCCGGCCCGGTTGGGCGTGGTAGTGGGTGGTGCTCTGGCGCAGATTGGTGAATTTTCCTTTATTCTGGCCACCCTGGCCGCCAGCACTTATGGCGTGCTGCCCCTGTATGCGGCCAATGTGATTACGGGTGCTGCCATTATTTCCATTACGGTGAATGCGGCCTTGTTCCGTTATGTGCCGAAGCTGATTCAGCTGCTGGAGAAGAATGCCCCCGTGCCGGCAGATGCCGGACGCCACGTTCCGGAGCCATCGGAGAACCGCCACCGCGTGATAGTGGTGGGCTATGGCCCGAGCGGCGAAATCATGACCGAGCTGCTGCAGAAATATGATGTGGAGGTTGTCGTGCTGGAAATGAATATCGACACGGTGGCCCGCCTGAGCAAGCTGGGGATTCCTGCCCTGCATGGTGATGCCCGCCTGCGCCACATCCTGAAACTGGCAGGAGCAGAGCATGCCAAGGCTATCATGATTACTTCGGCTGCGGCTCCTTCCAAGGCGATTGCGGCGGCTGCCCGCAGCCTGAACCAGAAGATTGAGGTGATGGCCTACACCACCTACATGCGCCAGGCGCAGGAGTTGCGCACAGACGGCAGCATGGTGTTCTCCGGCGAGGAAGAGGTGGCTCTTTCCATGTTCACGGCGATTCTGCGTGACCTGGGCGCCACGGAGGAACAGGTTGGGCGCGAGCGTGTGGCCACGCGCCGCCGCCTGCTTGGTCTGCCGCCAGAAGAACTGGATATGGCCTGATATTCTTCACCCCGCCACGCCGTGCTGATGCGCTTCCGGAAAGTTCTGCTGTGGGTGCTTCCTGCGCTTATGGTGGTGCAGGTATGGGGCGGTGAGCCTGCGTTTGCCCGGTATAGTGGGGTGAGCCGGGTCTTTACCAGTGAGGATATCGAGACTCTGGCCGAGCCTCGTTTTGCTGCTGGTCGTGCGGGCGATATGTCATATCTGCCCGCTGGTGATGATAAACGCCTGCTGATACCGTATCTGATGGGGGCGGCAGAAGGCGGGCACGTGGAGCTGGTGAAAAAGCTGCTGGAGCAGGGAGCTGACCCATCCTGGGGGCTTGAGCCTGCTGTCGTTGGCGGCTCGGTCTCGGTCTTTAATCTGCTGCTGGAGCAGGGCTGCACCGCAGGGGAACAGGAACTCGCAGCTGCGGCTGAGGCTGGCAGCGTGGAAATTGTGAAGCTGCTGCTGAATCCGGAATCAGAGCTGTGGTATCCCTTAAGCCTTGCCGTCAGAGCGGGGCGGATGCATGTGGTAAAGCTTCTGCTGGAGCATGGGGCGAAGGCGGAGCATGTGCTGGATGAAGCTGTGGAAACCGGCAATGTGGAAATGGTGAAACTCCTGTTGGAAAAAGGGAGCTATCCGTATGGCTTTGTTTTGGAGCACGCCATGTCCTCTTCCGCCTGGCGCGGGTATGATGAGATAGTCCTTCTGTTGCTGGAGAAAGGGGCGCCTGCGAGCGAAGCCCTTCCAGGAGTGGCTGGCAGAGGGGATTGGAAGATGGTGCGGCTGCTGCTGGAGCATGGGGCGCATGCGGATGCGGGAATGCCCTCGTCGGCTGAGCACGGACACGAGCAGATAGTGAAGCTGTTGCTGGAAAAGGGGGCGGATGCGAATAGTGGTATTCCGGACGCGGCTGAGCACGGTCAGGTGAAGATAGTGAAACTGTTGCTGGAGGCGGGGGCGTACGCTGATAATGGTATTTCGGAAGCTGCCGCGTATGGCCATGGTGAAGTAGTACGACTGCTTCTGGAGCATGGTGCGGATGCCGGCAAAGGGCTTGTCAGCGCCGCTGAATTTGGACAGGTGGAAATGGTACGCCTTCTGCTGGCGCATGGTGCTCCTCCCGAAAGCGCTCTTATTCCGGCGGTGGAAAAGGGGTATGTGGAAATCGTGGAGATGCTTCACCACGCTGGCGCGCGTCTGCCGCAGGAGCATTTGCTTCCCCTTGCGGTGAAAGCGGGGAACCCTGCCATGGTAGAGTACCTTGCGAAGTTCGGTTGTTCCCCAACGGCGGGACTCGGCGGAGCGGTAGAGCGGGGGGATATTGAAATGACCAGACTGCTTTTGGATATGGGCGCTGTTCCCGGCGGATTTGAGCTCCGCGCCGCCGCGCAGCATGGCTACGCAGAAATTCTGAAGCTGATTCTGCCGCTGGCTCAGGCTGAAATCAATGCCGCCAACTGGCAGGGGCAGACTCCCCTGGATCTCGCCGTACAGAATGGCCACGAGGAATGCGCGGCCCTGCTTCGCGCCGCCGGCGGGAGATAGTACGGTAAAATTCCGGGATGTGAGATAAATTCTTACCTATTCTTCATTTCGTATATGAATTTCCAGAGCTTGCTGTATAGCAAGCTCTGGAAGGAGTGTAGCGCAGGCTGTTTTCGAATTGGACAGTGCTCATGTTTTTGCTAGTGAGGCAGAGATGGACTTGTCTACGCGCAGTCACATGCTGCGCACGCTCGGGGCGACTGAGGAGCATGTGGCCCGCGAACAGGAAGCCAACCGTGCCCGCCTGATGGACGGGCACGCGTAAAGGGAAAAATCAGCGTTGTTTCAGTTCGGCCATGATGCGGGCATACAGCACGCGCAGGCGCAGCAGTATATAGATGACGACCAGGGTCACCACCGTCAGATAGAGAATCACCGCCCAGCAGAAGAGGCGCATGGAGTCGAGCGTGGAGTTGATTTTCTTGTCCTCCATGATGCGCTGGGTGATGATATCACCCACTTCTCTGGCATATTCGCGGCCTTCTTCCTTGTAGCTTTCCATCACGGCATCGGTCGCGCCGCGCAGGGTGAGCATAATCTGCTCTCCCAGACCGGGTTCCTTGGCGGGGGCAGGGGTGGTTCCGGCTGCCTGCGGTTCACTGACCATTTGCAGCAGCCCGCCCAGCAGCTGCCCGGCATCAACCTTGGCCTGCACGGGGAGCAGGCAGACCAGGGCCAGGAGAATGAGGAAAAAGCGTTTCATGCTGCCACTTTAGCACAGCAGTGGCCGGGGTGCAAGAAAAAGCCCCGCGTTTTGCGGGGCTGGAAAAAAAGGTTACTGCGCAAGGCCGATGAGCAGCTTGTTGTGGATGCCGCCGAAGCCGCCGTTGCTCATGACGAGCAGCACATCGCCGGGATGCACGTGTGTGACCACGTGCGCCACGATGTCGTCCACGTTTTTGCCCACATAGGCATCTGTGCCGGCAGCGCGGATATCTGCCAGCAGCTGCTCTTCATCCAGCCGCTGCTCCGGGAGCAGTTTCTTGTGGTTCTCAATGGGGGAGATAACGGCAAAATCAGCGGCAGAAAGCGCCTCTGCCAGTTCTTTCTGGAACAGGTTGCGGATGGTGGTGTTGCTGCGCGGTTCAAAGAGCACCCACAGGCGGCTCTTGGGGTAACGCTGGCGCAGACCTTCAATCGCCAGGCTGATGGCGGTGGGGTGGTGGGCAAAGTCATCCACCACGGTTACGCCATTCACCGTGCCACGCACTTCCTGGCGGCGGGCTACGCCTTCAAAGCTGTCCAGGGCGGCGCGAATCTGCCCTGCATCCAGTCCGGCGCGGGCGGCAGCGCAGGCGGCCATGGCGGCGTTGCGTACATTGAAATCGCCAATCATCGGCACGTTGAAACGCTCGCCATGCAGCGGGCAGGGGGCTTCGCCCTCTTCTGCCGGTGCGGCCTGCAGTGTGAAACTGCAGCCATCTGTCCGGTGCTCGATATCAGTGATGCGCACATCGGCCTCTTCTCCCATGCCCACGCTGACCATCTTCACCATCTTGAGCTCGCTGGCGGCGTGCTGGCGCACATCGGCGCAGTTCGGGCAGTCTGCATTGATGAAGACGACACCGTTGCGCGGTACAACGCGCAGCAGGCGCTTGAAGGAAAGCTTGATTTCATCCACATTGGCGTAGATGTCCGCGTGGTCCATCTCAATGTTGTTCACGATGACGACCTCGGGCAGGTAGTGGAGGAACTTGGAGCGCTTGTCGAAGAAGGATGTGTCGTACTCATCACCCTCCAGCACGCAGAAATCAGAATCGGTGAAGCGGCCGCCGCGTCCCAGATTCCGGGCAATACCGCCAATCATGAAGCTGGGGTTCTGGCCGTTGGCTTCCAGCATCCAGGCGAGCATGGAAGTGGTGGTGGTTTTGCCGTGGGTGCCGGTCACTACCAGATTCCGCTTGCCCCAGAGGAAGAATTCCTTCATGGTTTCAGGCAGGCTCATGTAGCGTAGGCGGTTATCCATGACGGCTTCCACCTCGATGTTGCCGCGGCTCATGGCATTACCAATCACCACAAGGTCGGTATCTGCAGGAATGTTGGCCGGATTGTAGCCCTGGAAAATCTGAATTCCCTCGCTTTCGAGGAAGGTGGACATGGGCGGGTACACATTGGCATCTGTGCCGGTGACCACGTAGCCCTTGCGTGCCATGGCCGATGCAACTGCCCCCATGGCGGTGCCACAAATTCCGAGAAAGTGAACGTGTTTCATATAGTTCCTGAACAATGCGTAGAAGTGCCCAAGAGGTTAGCCCATCTGCCGGGGCAATGCAAGTATTTTTTAGGGCATGCAATGCGCAGCTCTTTGAATCTATCTTGTTTGGTTTTCTCGAAGCTTGACTACAAGCACAATATGTTTCGATTTGGTAATTGAAAACCTGTTATGCGTGTAAAATGCGGTTAAAACGCGTTGATGTAGTGAGCGGAATGAATGCCCGGAATGGGGTGCAAACGATAATTAGAGCCCTTGTGACGCGATTTCTGTAAAAATGACGCACTATATAATTGAAGCGCGCGCGTACGCGCGTATAATGGGCGGCACTTATGAGTGATAACGTAACGCCCCCGGAGGATGCTGAAAAGCTTTCGACCGGGGCACAGCAGGAGTACGGCGCCGCCCAGATTGACAAGCTGGAAGGCCTTGAAGCCGTGCGTAAGCGTCCGGGTATGTACATTGGTGACCCGGATGAACGTGGTTTGCATCACTGTGTGTTCGAAGTGCTCGATAACTCGATTGACGAGCACCTGGCCGGATATTGCAGCAAAATCATCATCCAGATTCACGAGGGTGGCACGATTTCCGTGATTGACAACGGCCGTGGTATTCCGGTGGATATGCACCCGAAGTTCGGCATCCCCGCCGTGGAACTGGTGCTCACCAACCTGCATGCCGGCGGTAAGTTCGGCCAGGGTGCGTACAAGTACTCCGGCGGTCTGCACGGCGTGGGTGCCAAGTGTGTGAACGCCCTTTCCGATTTCTTCAAGGCTGAGGTGCGCCGCGACGGCAAGCGCCACGTTATCACCTTCGAGCGTGGCAAGACCACCGAGAAGCTGCATGTGGTAGGCCCTTGCCCGGACAGCCAGACCGGCACGGCAATCACCTTCCTGCCCGACCCGACCATCTTCACCGATACGGTCGAGTTCAAGTTTGATCTGCTGGCCCGCCGCCTGCGCGAGCTCGCCTTCCTGAACCCCGGTCTCGTCATCGAACTGGTGGACGAGCGCAGCGGCCAGGAACGCACCGAGACCTTCTACTATGCCGACGGTATCCGCGAGTTTGTGAAGCAGCTGGGCGAGAACAAGACGCTCATCACGGCCGAACCCATCGCCATGAGCGGTGTGCGCCACATCGAGGTGGAGTACGACGGCAAGACCATGGAGGACGATGTGATTGTGGATGTGGTGATGCAGTACAACGACAGCGACCGCTACCAGATTCAGTGCTACGCCAACTCCATTTTCAACGCAGACGGCGGTACGCACCTTTCCGGTTTCCGCAGCTCGCTGACCCGCGCCATCAACAACTACGCCAAGACCAACAACCTGCTCAAGGATTAGGACCCCAGCCTGAACGGCGACGACGTGCGCGAGGGTCTGGTGGCCGTCATCAGCGTGAAGATGCCCAACCCGCGCTTCTCCTCCCAGACCAAGGACAAGCTCGTGAACACCGAAATCGAAGGTGTGGTGAGCAGCGTGGTCTACGAGGAGCTGAAGGAATACTTCGAGGAGAACCCGCAGGTGGCCAAGACCATCATTGACCGCTGCCTTATCGCCTCCCGCGCTCGCGAAGCTGCCCGCAAGGCCCGCGAAAGTGTGCGTAAGAGCGCCATGACCGTGGGCGGTGGTCTGCCCGGCAAACTGGCGGACTGCTCCTGCCGCGACCCGAAGCTCAGCGAGCTGTTCATTGTGGAGGGTGACTCCG
>JAFYRS010000169.1 GCA_017546845.1 Akkermansia sp. | reverse complement strand
GGGGCTCCCTTAAAACCGGATTCACGCTTCAACATCTTGCGCAATCTTCGGGATACATGTAATCTAATTGTTTTAATTTTTTCATTAATCTTGACATTGTGCGTCATATGCGTTATACCAGAGGACGATGACCGTCTCTCCTCCAGCTGCTTCTATTATAGTGCCCATCTATAAGGTGGAACGCTACTTGGAGCAGTGTGTGGATTCTATTCTGGCTCAGACACTTCGGAATATTGAGGTGGTTTTGGTGGATGATGGCTCGCCGGATGGTTGCCCGGCTATGTGTGATGCCTATGCGGCGCGCGATTCGCGAGTGCGTGTCATTCACCAGGAGAACGGTGGATATGGCAAGGCTGTTAATGCGGGGCTGGCAGTGGCGCGTGCTCCGTATGTGGGTATTGTTGAGCCCGATGATTGGATTGAGCCAGATATGTATGAGAAGCTGCTTGCGGCAGCCCAGGGGCATGATGCCGATGTGGCTAAATGCTGGTTCTACGATTTTCTTGATGTGAAGGATGGGGGGCATGATACGCGTTTCCCGTTTACGTGTCCGCCTCCGGTCAATAAGCCGTTCCGCATTGGAGAATATCCGGTGTTTTTATTCTTGCACCCGAGTGTGTGGACCTGCCTGTACCGGCGGGAGTTTCTGGAGCGCTGCCAGATTCGTGTGAAGGAGGTTCCCGGCGCTGGGTGGACTGATAATTTATTCCAGGTTCAGACGCTGTGTCAGGCGGAACGCATTGTGTATATTGATGATGCGTATTACCACTGGCGTAGGGTGAATGTGGAGTCGGCGGATGATTTGCGCGATTATCGTATCCCGTTTGAGCGGAGCGATGAGATTCATGCATGGTTGGCAGAGAATGGGCTGGATACGCCGGAGACGCTGGCCTCTCTGTATGCGCGCGAGCTGAGTTATGTGCTGATTGTGTCGCGCATGAAGAATATTGATGATATGGCGGACTGCTGTCGCCGCATCAAGGCTATGTGCGGCCGTATGGATAAGCAGGTGTTGCGACAGGCTCCGCTGAATCGTAAGACACGCAAGGCATATAAGTTGTGTATGCTGGAGCCCCGGTTGCTGATATGGAGTCGACAGCTGCGCCGGTGGTTCAAGGAACGGTCTGCTGCAGGCTAAAGTAAGTATACAGGAGAATGAAAGAAGCGCTCACACAGCCCCTTGTTTCAGTAATTGTTCCGGTGTATAACGCGGAGCAGTATCTGGGGGTGTGTCTGGAGAGCTTGTGCAGCCAGACGATAGGTGAGCTGGAGATTATCTGCATAGATGATGGCAGCACGGATGGCTCTGCCGGGATTTTGCGCTCATATGCTGAGCGGGATTCTCGTATAACGGTTATAACCCAGCCGAACAGGGGGCAGGGGGCTGCCCGGAATGTCGGCCTGGCGCGCGCTCGTGGTGTTTGGGTTACGGGGCTGGATGCTGATGATTATCTGGAGCCGGATGCCTACGCCCGCGCGCTGGAGCTGGTGACCGAACAGGCGGATATCATCTGTTTCTCATCTGAGATAGAGGGGGCTGTGGCCTCCAGGGAGGAGGAGTATGATTACCTGGTGCAGAAGCAGGATGGGATGTTGGGTGCGCCTGCAGAGGCTGTGGAGCAGGTGAATGTGTATTTCTGGAATAAGCTCTGGCGTCGTTCTTTCATAGAGGAGCATGAGCTGTGTTTCCCGGAGGGACTCTGGTATGAGGATTCCGCCTTTGCCTATTGTGCTTTGCCGCTGGCCCGGCAAGTGGTTTGCAGCACGCGCAAACTGCATCATTACCGGGTGCATGCAGCCTCTGTCATGTCGCAGACTTTCAGCCGCGATGCCAGGACCATGGAGCATCTGGATGTTCTGGCTTATGTGCTGCAGTTTTATCAGCGAACCGGGGTGTTCCGCACCGCGCCCGGGCTGGTGCCGCTGGTTTTCCGTAAGCTGTTTGGTGCCACTATGGCTCATATTCCGGCCAGTCTGAAGTCCGACGCCCTGAAAAAGGCTGATGCCATTGCCTGTGCGTATGATTTGCGTCGCAAGTACCCCGGGGAGGGTAGCATCAATGCCGCCCGCTGGGTGCCATGGTGGCAGCGTCCGTTTTTCAGGGTCACATACAGTAAGTGTGAGTACCGTTTGTTCTGGATTCCTCTGCTGTCCGTCAAATTGCAACCTTCCTGTTTCATTTTCCGTGTACTCGGTATACCTGTGTACCGCATAACTCGGAACTAATCACTTACCTCCTTTATTTTTCGATATGAATAACACAGATACTCCGTTGATTTCAGTAATTGTTCCGGTATACAATTCGGAGCAATATCTTGAGAAATGTCTGGATAGTATTGCCCAGCAGACATATACTAATCTGGAAATTATTTGCGTGAATGACGGTTCATCCGATAGCTCCGGCGAAATTCTGGATGCTTATGCAGCCCGCGATCCGCGATTCAAGATTATTCATCAGGCAAACGGGGGGCAGGCCTCAGCAAGAAACGCTGCACTCAACATAGCCACGGGTGACTATATTGCCAACGTGGATTCGGACGATTATCTGGAGTTAAATGCGTATGAGCGTGTGGCTGCTCATTTTGCGGACGATATCGACATGGTGTGGATTGGTAACCATGTAGTGGGTGACCTGGATGAGAAGCTGATGGCGGCGCAGCGCCGTTTTTATGAGCTTAAGTATGAGGGAAAGCGTACGCTCAAGAATGTGCCGGTCTCTTTTATGAGCGGTGCTGTGTGGAACAAGATTATTCGCCGCCCGCTGCTGGAGAAGTATCGTATCCGTTACCCGCGTGGTGTTGTGTTTGAGGACCTGTGTTACTGGGCCTGTGTGGTGCCCATCGTAGGGAACGTATATTTCCTGCCGGAGAAGCTGTATTTCTACCTCCAGCGTGCAGATTCCACTATGGGTGCGGCGCGCAGCAAGTCCTCCTCCAAGTCCAAGGATGTGCTCAAGATTATCCGCCCGATGTATGAGTTCTATTCATCCAATAAGCTCCTTGGTACTCACGGTGCGCTGTATGATACATTCTTCGTGAAGTTCTATTCTCTGGCCCATAAATTCCTGCCGGGAGATATGAAGCAGGAGTTGTTGAATGAGGGCCGGGACCTGGTGCGGAAATATGGCGGTCGTAATGAGGCCATACGCATTAATCTGATTGAGAAGATGATGAAGCGAGTGTTTGGTAAGGACCGCATCCGTGTTCGCAAGTTCCTTGGTATACCCTTGTATTACTCCAAGAGTACATGGCGGGGCTGCGTTCGCAAGATTCTTGGTGTCAAGTACTACGAGCGCCGTATCTCTCCCACTTCTTCGTACAAGCGCACTCTTTTCGTGCGCGAATCTGCGGGACGTAAGGATTATTGCTTCCTGGGTATTCCCGTGTTTACTGTCATCACCAGGAAGGGTGTGCGTAAGAAGAAGTTGCTGGGTGTCACGGTGCGGCGCCGTAAGCTGCGTACACCAGCTGCAGCACAGGCTCCTGGTGGCGCAAAGCAGCCGATTATCCGGGCTAATGTGACCTATCTGGCTCCGAATCAGCGCATGGCCGGCAAGAAGGTTATCATCACCGGGGGGGGACGCGGTCTTGGCTTCTCCATGGCCCGTAAGTTTATGGACGAAGGCGCGGATGTGCTGATTGCCGGCAGAAATGCAGAGCTGCTGGCAGAGAAGGCTGCAGAGCTGGGCTGCAAGTATCTTGCGCTGGATGTGCAGGACGTAGCTGTTTTCCCGGAATTTATCCGACAGGCAGATGAAATGCTTGGTGGTGTCAACTGCTTGGTTAACAATGCCGGTATCTCGGTGCATGAGGCGAATATCCGCAGCGTTACTCCGGAGGGCTTTGATGCCCAGATTCAAACCAACCTCCGTGGCGCATACTTCTTATCACAGGCGTTCATTAAGCTCATGGAGGGCAAGAAGCGTCGCGATGGCAGCATCCTGTTCATCTCGTCCGAGCGAGGCCTGTTTGTGGATGATATCCCCTACGGTCTCACCAAGGCTGCCATGAACAGCCTGGTACAGGGCCTTGCCGTGCGCATGCTGCCCTCCGGCATTCGCGTGAATGCCATTGCCCCTGGCATTACCGCTTCCGATATGACTGGTTTCTCTGCAGATGGTAACCTGTTCTGCGGATACAATGCCAGCAAGCGCGTATTCCTGCCGGAGGAGGTTTCTGAGACAGCCTGCTTCCTGTTGTCTGATTGTTCCCGCTGCATCACCGGGCAGATTATTGCCTGTGATGAAGGCCGCGCCATCAACCCGCACTGGCGCAGACCCTGAATTTTTTAACAACCTAAACCTAGAAACATAATATGAGAATATTTGGTATCAGAATTGGCAAAAAGAAAAAGGACACCAAGCCTGCACCCGCAGCAGCTCCGGTGCCCGCCGCCAAACCTGCAGCGAAGCCTGCTGCAAAGCCTGCGCCCAATCCCGTTATTACGGCAAAGATCAGTTATCTTAATCCTAGCAATAAGCTGGAGGGTAAGAAAATCATCATTACTGGTGGCGGTCGCGGCCTTGGCTATTCCATGGCGAAGCGCTTTGTAGAGGAGGGCGCCAGCGTGCTGATTGCCGGTAGAAATGCTGAGATGCTGGCAGAGAAGGCTGCAGAGCTGGGCTGCCTCTATCTTCCCATCGATTTGCAGGATGTTTCCTCCTTCCCGGAATTTATTCAGAAAGCGGAGGAGATGCTTGGTGGCGTGACCTGCCTGGTCAATAACGCCGGCGTATCCATGCATGAACCCCATATCCGCGCTGTCACGCCTGAAGGATTTGATGCCCAGATTAACACGAATCTCCGTGGATCATATTTCCTTACTCAGGCCTTTATCAAGCTGATGGAGGGCAAGAAGCGCCGCGATGGCCATATTTTGTTCATTTCGTCCGAACGCGGTCTGTTTGTGGATGACATTCCCTACGGTCTCACCAAGGCTGCCATGAACAGCCTGGTGCAGGGTCTTGCTGTGCGCATGCTGCCCTCCGGTATCCGGGTGAATGCCATTGCTCCTGGCATTACCGCTTCTGATATGACTGGTTTCTCTGCAGATGGCAACCTGTTCTGCGGTTATAATGCCAGCAAGCGCGTATTCCTGCCGGAGGAAGTTTCTGAGACAGCCTGCTTCCTGCTCTCTGACTGCTCCCGCTGCATTACCGGGCAGATTGTTGCCTGCGATGAAGGCCGCGCTATCAACCCGCACTGGCGCCGACCCTGATTAATTAGTAAAATTTAATATTATGAGCGAAGAAAAGAAATACTACACCGCCGAAAAAGCACAGCAGATTATTCTAGCCCTGCTTAAGGCTCACAAGATCCGCAAGGTTGTCGCCTCTCCCGGTACCACGAATCTTACCCTTGTTGCCAGTATGCAGCAGGATCCGTGGTTCGAGATGTATTCCTCTGTTGATGAACGCTCTGCTGCCTATCTGGCCTGTGGCCTGGCTGCAGAATCCGGTGAGCCCGTTGTCATCAGCTGCACAGAGGCCACTGCCTCTCGTAACTACATGTCCGGCCTGACTGAGGCATACTACCGCAAGCTTCCCGTACTTGCCATTACCTGCAATCACGGTTCCACCCGCGTGGGACATGGCATTGCTCAGGTAATTGACCGTTCTGCCTTGCCGAATGATATCGCCAAGGTGAGCGTGGATATTCCCGTAGTCAAGGATAATGACGGCATCTGGAACTGCACGGTGAAGGTGAATAAGGCTATTCTGGCGCTGACTCACAACGGCGGTGGCCCGGCACATATCAACCTGGCAACCTCCATGAGCCGTGATTATTCCGTGGAGAAGCTGCCCCCTGTGCGCGTGATTCGTCGTGTGACCATGGGGGATAAGTTCCCGGCTCTTCCTCAGGGCCGCATTGGTGTCATTGTGGGTTCCCACAAGCGCTGGACCCAGGCTGAGACGGAAGCGCTGGACCGCTTCTGCGCAACGAATGATGCCGTGGTTCTCTGCGACCAGACGAGCGGCTATCGCGGCAAGTATCGTGTGCTGTTCTCTTTGGCTGCCTCGCAGGTGAAATACGCCAGCCCGCTCAACTCTTTTGACCTGGTCATTCACATTGGCGAGGTTTCGGGCGATTACTACAGCCTCAGCGTCGGCACTCGCAGTAAGCAGATCTGGCGCGTGAACCTGGACGGCGAGCTGCGCGACACGATGCGTCATCTCACCTACATCTTCCAGATGAAGGAATCCTCCTTCTTCAATCATTACGCCCGCGAGGGTGAGGCCAAGGACTCCCTGCTGAAGCAATATCAGGCAGAGTGTGAAATGGTTGCATCCTTTGTGCCGGAAATTCCCTTCAGTAATGCCTGGATTGCAAAGCAGATTGCTTCGCGCATGCCTTCTGGCTCTGAGGTACACCTGGGTATTCTCAATACGCTGCGCGCCTGGAACTTCACGGAAGTTGCCGAAAACGTTGGCACGTCCTGCAATGTGGGCGGCTTTGGTATTGATGGTGATATCTCTGCCATGATTGGTGCCTCTCTCGTTCATCCGGATAAGCTCTACTATGCAGTGCTGGGCGACCTGGCCTTCTTCTATGATATGAATGTGGTGGGCAATCGCCATGTAAAGAACAATTGCCGTATCATGCTCATTAACAATGGTAGAGGTACTGAGTTCAGAAACTATTCTCACCCCGGCCATGATTTTGGCACCGATGCAGATGCTTACATCGCTGCAGGTGGCCATTACGGCAACCAGTCGCCCGTATTGGTCAAGCACTATGCAGAGGATTTGGGCTATGAGTATATGACCGCTTCTACCAAGGAGGATTTCCTTGCCACATACGAGAGGTTCCTTACTCCCGAAATCACAGATAAACCCATGCTTTTCGAGGTGTTCACGACCCCGGAAGATGAGGACGTGGCCCTGGAGCTGCTGAGAACCTGTGTTCCGAAGCACCCGGAGGAAAAGAAGTCCGGAACCGTGGGCTTCATTAAGAACCTGTTCAAGAAATAAATCGGTAAATCCTATCATTTCCAGCAATATGTCTAATAAGATTGGCATAGTTACTTTCGCCCGTACCAGCAATTATGGTGCGGCTCTGCAGTGTTACGCATTGAATCGGGCCCTGGCTACCCTGGGCGGTAATCCCGTAACTGTGGATTACTGGCCGGAGTATTTCCGTGTCCGTTACTATATTGACAAGGTGCCCTTTGTCTGGTCCTGGGAGGGGTATCGGGAGTGGCGCCGCAGACGCGAGGTGAAGCGTATCAAGGACCGGAGAAATAAAAAGTTCGAGAACTTTATTCAATCCAGCATTACGCTTGCCGGCCCCACAGCACATAGCACGGAGGAACTGTCTGCCAATCTGCGTTCGAGCGATATCCGGAAATGGGTTGTGGGCAGTGACCAGGTGTGGAGTAATACCTGCGCCCGTTTCGACCCCACCTACTTCCTGGATATCGACTTGCCCGCCGGCTCAAAGAAATACTCTTATGCTGCCAGTTTCGGCATGAATCAGATTCCGGATGAACTCAAGGAGGAATATGCTCGCAGGCTTGCCGGGTATTCCAAGTATTCCGTCCGTGAGCAATCTGGTGTCGGCATGATTAACGAGCTGATGCCCGCAGAGGTTAATGTTCACTGTGACCCCACGCTGATTCTGACGGCTGATGAGTGGAAGAAGATTGCCTCTCCCGCCCGCAAGGAGAAGTATATCCTGATTTATCATGTGATGAATCCGGCCCGTCTTCTCAATAAGGCTGCTGAGCTGAGCAAGGAAACCGGGCTCAAGGTTATCCTGTTTACCCCGTACTTCAACTATCTTGCCATCAAGGGCAAGAAAATCAAGGAATATGGTTATGAGCCTGCCATGGACAGTTCCCCGCAGGACTTCGTTTCTTTGTTCCTGAACGCGGAGTATGTGCTGACCAATTCTTTCCACGGAACAGTGTTCAGCATTCTGTTCCATAAGAAATTCTGGTCTCAGACTCAGCTGGTGGAAGGCAAGCCTAATACCCGCTCCATTAACCTGCTGGAGAAGGTGGGTATCAAGGGTCGCGATATTTTCCACAATAAACCGCTCGCCCATACGCCCATCGACTGGGATACGGCCGATGCCGCCATTGCTGCCATGCGCCAGGATGCCCTGGGGTATCTGAAGAGCATTGTCGAGGATAAAAGCTGACGAATAATAACACGCCGGGGATGGGCGAGTTTTTTCTACTCGCCCTGTTCACCCCGGCTCTTTTTGCATATGGGGAGATGCATTCTGGGAGGAGAGCATTTCTCGCAACGAGAAATAGAATATGATACAGCGTCACCAGCATAAAACCTATTTGGATATCATTCGTATCCTGTGTATTTTTTTTGTGGTATATAACCATACCCCTCTGTACCATGCGCCTTATAGCATTCCTCCATTGGAAATTAACATATTCCACTTGATTGTAAATATAGGTATCAAGATAGCGGTTCCTTTATTTTTCATGATTTCTGGTGCATTGTTGCTGGAAAAAGAGGAGCCACTGCGAAAATTGTTTACCCACCGTGTCTGGCGCTTTGTTGTTGTTATTCTCCTTTTCTGCCTGATTCAGTGCAGCTTTTTCTGGTGGAAGAATGATATGGAGCCCAGTCTGAAGGGGTATCTTACAGCGTGTTTTAATCCTACTAGATTTAGTGTTAGTGGTTTAGGGGGGGTAAGACACGCAGCCTCGGAGCTGCCGCCTACTGGTTTCTCTACGCTTATTTGGCCTTCCTGATAGCGCTTCCTCTGTTAAGAAGCATGGCCAGGAATATGGATTTCAAGTGCTATGTGTATCTGATTGGTGTTCAGCTTTCTCTGCAGTTTATCATTCCTGGTGCATATTATATAGTGTTTGGAATGGCTCCCAGCATACCCCTCCTCCAATATACCCCACTGCTTACGACGCCAGTTTTGTATCCGCTACTTGGCTATTTCCTTGAAAAACGCGTGGATTTTACAAAGGTATCGTGGAAGGTTCTTGGAGTTATCGGTTGCATTGCTTTTGTTTCCATCTTATCAAGTGCTTTGCTTTGCATACACGCAGCGGGGTATGCCAAATGCAAAATTCCGGATTTACCATGGTTCCTGGGGTGTATTCTTCCCCTGTGCATTTTTGTCTATCTTGGCATCAAGAAGGTATTTGAGAAAGCTATTATCGGCTCAAGTGTAAGTGGTATATTATCACTAATGGGCGGGAGTGTTTTCATGGTAATGATTCTGGATAATATCATCCGCAAGAGTGTTGCTACCTTATTTGCCAACTATGAGACAGATATTCTACCCTCTATCTATGTTGTCTTGATAACCGTGCTGGGGGGGATGGTTGCTGGGCTTATTGTTAAGCAAATACCTTGGTTAAAGAGGATTTTTTAATCAACGGCGCCTATTCTACGTTTGAAATAATATCCCCGCGTTCTCATATGGAAGACGCGGGGATATTTTATGGCGCAGAGAGAGCAGGGGCCGGGGTGTAGAGATTGATTTCCTGTCACTTGTCTTGCCTTCAGGCATTTTTTTGCTGCGCAACACTTGTGGTAGACGCTGGAGAATCTTTACATGGGGCGGAAAATGTGCTACTGTGGGGGGCGATATGATGAACCTGCCGATTCGCCCGCGCCGCAACCGTAAGTCCGCGGCTGTTCGTGGTCTCATGCGCGAGACTACGCTTTCTGCCGCTAACCTGATTTACCCCATGTTTGTGCAGGAGGGGGATGAGGACTCGCCCATTGAGTCTCTGCCGGGGTGCACGCGCTGGAGCGTGGCGGGTATTGCGCAGGAATGCAAGCGACTGTATGAGCTGGGCATTCCCTGCGTGGATCTGTTTGCCGTGGTGCCCGAGGAGAAGAAGGACACCGCGGGCAGCGAGGCCTGGAACCCGGAGGGCGTGGTGCCCCGCGCTATCCGCGCCATCAAGGCGGCGGTGCCGGAGCTCTGCGTGATGACTGATGTGGCGCTGGACCCCTTCAATACCTACGGCCAGGATGGCCTGGTGCGCGAGTATGAGGATGGTTCCTACGAGATTCTGAACGATGAGACGGTGGAGGCGCTTTGCCGCCAGGCGCTTTGCCACGCCCGCGCCGGGGCGGATATCATTTCCCCCAGCGATATGATGGATGGCCGCATTGCTGCCCTGCGCGCAGCGCTGGATGCCGAGGGCTTTACGAAGGTATCGCTCATGAGCTATACGGCCAAGTATGCGTCTGCGTTCTATGGCCCGTTCCGCGGGGCGCTGGGCAGCGCGCCGAAGTTCGGCGATAAGAAGACCTACCAGATGGATCCCGGCAATGTGCGCGAGGCGTTGCGCGAGGCCGCACTGGATGCCGCCGAGGGCGCTGATTTCCTGATGGTGAAGCCCGCCACGCTGTATCTTGATGTGATTGCGGAGATGCGCCGTGCCACCACGCTGCCCATTGCGGCGTATCATGTGAGCGGTGAGTATCTGATGGTGAAGGCCGCTGCGGCTTCCGGCTGGCTGGATGAGAAACAGTGCATGCTGGAGGCGCTGCTCTCCATCCGCCGCGCCGGGGCAGATATG
>JAFYRS010000168.1 GCA_017546845.1 Akkermansia sp. | reverse complement strand
GTTCCGCTCGCCCCGCTGAAGCGGGACGGCTCCACCCCATCGCTACGATTATAGCGCCCTTACGGGCTCTAGATGCCGATTTGGAGTGCTGTTCCTAATTATGCCAACGTGTATTTGCGCATAAATTACGGGCGGACGTGTGCTCTGCGACTGAGCCGTGAGCCTGCCAGCTGGAAAGCTCGCTATAGAGGATACCCTCACTCCGTTCCGGGGCTTCTTGCAGATAGAGCACGCGGCTGTGGTTTGCCGCATGCTTGAAGAATGCCGAAAACATGCCGGCAAGTCCTGATTTTCAGGTATACCACCCAACATCCGCCTTTGCTTCAGGGGATGCAAGGCGGTTTGAGCAAAGAGATGCTGCAGTGATTACTTGTTGCAGCGTACCACGGCCTGGCTTACCGGTGTAGAATCAGCACTACCGGGTGTACCGAAGATAGCACCCAGGAGCAGGCAGATAGCCAGGGTGAGCGTGGCTCCTATGATGGTGTAGATGTTGTTGAAATTCATGGTAAGGTGATACAGCTTCTTTCTTTATAGCATAGTTTTTGATTTGGTCAAGATAAAAAGAGAAAGCGGCGCAGCAAAAGCGGCGCAGCATTCCGTGAGGAAGCTGCGCCGCTGAAGGGGTGATGCTTGTGTGGCGTTATCAGAAGGCCAGGTAAGCCTGGATGCCGGTAGCGCTCACGGTGCTCACATTGCGGTAGGCCGGGTCAATGTAGAGCTGGTAGAAGGGAGCAATGGAGATGTACTTGTTGAGTTCGTAGTGGTAGGTGAACTCCATGACCTTCTCGTAGGCGTTCACGAGTTCGGAATTATCCGTATCTGCGCACTTGTACACACCGAAGCAGGCGCCGAAGTAGTCCTGCGGACGGCTGGGAACAACGCGCAGCGTGGTGCCGACCATGGCTTCCTTGCGGGCGCGCTGGTGCTCGCTGCTGGCGCAGGCGAGGCGGGCGTATACCTTCACGCGGTCAGACACGTTGTATTCCACACCAGTCATGATACCGACGGAGTTGTGGTCTTCGTCGCCACCGTTGTAGCCGGGGGTATCCATGCTGCAGAAGAAGGGAGCCACGCGCCAGGTGCCCTTGCCATCGGCAAAGTGGTGGCCGTATTCGGTGACCACGGCCCAGCCGTTGGTGTTGTCCAGGTTGAAGGGGTTGTCGCCCAGCCCCAGACCGGTGCCGATGACGGCGGCGGTTACGAAGTTGTTCGGGTCAATCTCGTGCTGCAGCACAGCACCGGGGGTGCCGTAGTACATGGGAAGCACGGGGGATTTCTCGAACGCGTCGTTCACGAAGCGGGCGTGGCCGATGCGGTCGAAGTACAGGCTCATCCAGATGACACCGGCGTTCAGGCAGGTGCGCTTGTTGTTGAAGTACTGGCGCAGGGTGGCGTTGAGAATGTAGTAGCCGGCAGGGCCCACAGAGTCGGTGTGCTGGCCGGTGCCGATGCCCATGCCGCCATCATAGAACTGGTGCTTCTTGGCGGAATCGTGATCAAGGCCCCAGGAACCGCAGCCTGCCACGCTCAGCCAGGTGCCGCCGTTCACATCGTCGCGCACGAGGCGCTGGTCCAGCTGGGTGAAGAGCAGGGCCATGTTGCAGGTGGATTCGTACCCGGCACCCTGGTTGTCGATATCCCAGTGTGCACCATAGAGCTCAAAGAAGAAACCAGTGCCGGTGGCATCGTACAGCTTCTTCTTGAAATCAGGAGCATCTTCACCGGGGATATTCAGCGGACCGTCGTAGAACATGCGGTAGGCATCGCAGGTCTCGGTTGTCTGGGTGCAGGGCTCGCCTGCCTGGGCAATCCCGGCAAGAGCCATCACGGAAAGGAGTATGTTCTTGAATTTCATGTTAGTAATAGAGGAGTGTCGGGAGACAGTACCACACAATAACAATACCTGCAAGCTAATAAGCAGAAACCGCCGCTGTTTTTTTTCAGCGGCGGCCTTTTTGGGGGGGGAAAGCGGGTTTATCGCAGTGCATCCAGTGCTTTTGCGGTCGATTCGATGAGGTAGCGGGCGCGCTGCACATCGCTGGTGTGCCCGGTGCCCTTGCTGCGCTCTACGCTGAACAGGGCGGCGAGCTGGGTGTCCATGTCCCGGATGAGCTGTGCAGCCGCGGGGGATTCACCGGCCCGCGTGCGCAGCAGGTTGATTTTTTCGTAATTTTCAATACCGTCGCGCAGCCGTTCAAAGCGGATGGAACTCAGGTTTCCCGGGTACACAAGGAAACAATCACCAGAGGGCCAGTGGACGAAGTCCGTGGTTTCAAAGGGATTGCGGTTCCACGAGTTGTAGGCCCAGCGCAGGAAACCGTCCAGATGATTGGCGGCGGCAAAGAAGCCTAGCCACTCTGCCTCTGCGGGGGGAGAATAGGTGAAGGTATTCGGTTTGCCCGGGTGCAGGCACACGTAGAACGTGGTGATTTTACCCGCCTGCCTGCGCTCTTTGAGCAAATCGCCCAGGGTGCTGCCGGCATGCGTGAGCACGGGGGAGATGTTGTAGACCTCCCGCGTGAGGGCCGAGGGCTTGTCCACGGCGGAGGCAATGCGGAAGGCGGGTGCATGTTCCTTTACCAGTGCCATGGCGGCGCGCACGTAGGCATCCGGGCGTTCATCAATGGCGATGCAGGTTTTCTCTGCCCAGCCCCGGGCTTGCATGTGCTGGTGGAAATCGCGCAGGAAGGGGGCCCAGAGGGCTTCGTATTCCGGCGTGCCGGGTGTTGCCTTGATGGTGTTGCAGCTCTGGGTGGCTTCGTCATAGAATTTCACGCTCAGATGCCAGGGAATCATGGTGTAGCAGCTGATTTGTCCGCGAATGCCGATCTCATCGAGCATGAACGAGACCCAGGTATCCAGTGCCGTGTAATCATAACGCATCACGCCGTCTTTCCCGCGAATCCAGCGCACCATGCCGGGAAACCAGTCGTAGGTCTGCGCGTTCCATGCTTCATCCAGCAGGGTGCAGGTGATGCATTTCTGCCCGGCCTGGGCCAGCCGCTTCATGAGCGGGCGCAGCAGCGCAAAATGCTCCGGCGACCAGGGGGCCACATCGTGCCAGCGCGCCACCGCCTGCGGGTGCTGCCACAAATCCAGGTGCATGCTCCATTTTTCTGGGGCTGGCAGCTGGTGCGGGCTTACCTCCAGCGTGATTTCGCGGCAGACTCCGGCGCAGCCTGGCGCACTCACCCAGACCTGGCCTGTGTAGCGTCCCGGTGCGGCATCCTGCGGCACATCCATCTGCACCCATATGCCCCGGAGGGTATCGGCCGGGTTATCGCAGCACTGCTCGTTCCCGATGATATCAGCCGTGGCCACTCCCGCCGCCATAGTGTAGCGAATCATGGAGACGGATACCGGGAGGGTATCAGCCCCATTACTCACCCCGCTGCAGGTGGCACTCAGTTGTTGTACCGGGCCATTGGCGCGCACTACCAGCTGTGTGCTGCAGCGCTCTCCCCGCCAGGCCGTGAGGGCGGTGGCTGGCGGGCAGGGAAGAGGGCCATTCCCCTGTGTGAGTCTGGTATCCGGTGCTTCTGCCAGCTCCAGCGCGCTGGCTGCGGCGGCGGTTGTGTCTTTCCGGGGCGCGGCGGCGTCATACAGCGGGTGGCGTTCTGCGGGCCACTGGGCTGCCGCCTGGTGCAGCGCCAGAATGAAGATTCCGGTGGTGAGAAGGGGACGCATCATAACAAAAAATGTGCGTGCTTATTCTGCCCTATCTGCCAGCTGTTGGAAAGTTTTTTTTACTTCATGCTGGTTGCACAGGGCTCACCGGAGGAAGCAGAAAGCCGCAGCCCATTTGCAGGGCAGCGGCTTTGAGTTATCTTATAGAAAGGGGAAAATCTTCCGTACTTCCTTGGTTTACTTGCGACGGCGGCGGGCTGCCAGTCCGGCCAGAGCCAGCAGGGAAAGTGTAGCGGTGGCAGGCTCGGGAACCAGCACGGCTTTAGTGGAGGCAATCAGGGATTGGGCGGTCCAGTCTGTTCCGACGGTTACTTCCGGGGTGGCCATAACATCAGAATTTTTCATGATTGGAGTGGAGTTGATGGTTTAGAAATAGCATCCTGTGGATAATGAGTTCCAGGACGTTGGAAGCTCTTCTCGCTTGAATGTACAGGCTGTGTATCGCATTTCAGATGCGGTGTGCAGAAACAAGTATGCCCGCCGTATGTTGCCAATGCCTTACGGGTCTTTATCGTTGATGTCTGACGAATCTGTTTCAGTTCCGCTTCATTTCATCCCATTCGTAACCGTTGATTTCAAAGGGTATTACCTATTTTATACTCGACACCGCATCTGAAATGCGATATACAGATAGGGTTAATTTCCCCGTAATGAAACTGCATCTTCCCCTCTCTCTGCGCTCTTCTCTTTTGTCTGTATTGACGTTGATTGGTGCTGCGCTTCCTGTTCAGTCTGCCAGTATGCATTCAGATGCCACGTTTGTCACATATAATGACTTCGGCCAGAACAAGGGCAGGTACGTGAATGACAGCCGGGCAAATGCTCTGCTTCTGTATATCCGCAATGAGGTGGATGGCGGTATCGCTATCACTTATACCGATGGAACGACACCCTTCACGATATCTACCGAGCAGGGGATGCCCAATTTCAGCGCCACAATTGACGAAGGACAGGCAGGCCTGATTTCGCCCAACATGGTCGTGACAGTGTGCCACCAGATCGAAGCTGGAAATATCTGGTCCTATTCCTATGGTGGTCGTGAAATCGGGAATTATAAGCAGCAATATGATGTGGTCAATATCGGGCTCAATAATACGTTCAGCCTCCACCAATCGTCAGGTACATCCGGCACGTATGACTACATGCTTTTGCGTCAGAGCCGTATAGCTACTGATACCGAGGGGTATACGTTGACAACGATTGATACTTCTGATGTTTCTTCTCTGAGCAACACTCACCTGTACCATACCGGTAGTGGAACCAAATATCTGTTTGATGAAGAAACCTCTACCTCAACTCGCCTGTTGGGCGTATACGAATACATCTCCGGTGCTATTCTGAATATCAATAGTGCGGAGGTTCATTCCGGCTCTACAAACATCAGTCTGCATACGGAATCGACTTTCCTGACCAATGGTGGTGCTTCTGTTTCTAACCCGCTGCCTGCGGCTCCCAAAGGGGGTGATTCCGGAAGCCCTTCATTCATATACAACGCCGAAACGGGGCAATATGAGTACATTGCGGCGTTCCAGTCAGCAGCAAAAAGTGATCCGTACAGCTCATATGCCCAGGCTCGCGGCAATATCGATTGGACGCGTGAAACCATAGCTTCATTTGATGCCGTCATTGACCTTTCTCAGGTGTCGGAGGTTCATTTGGGCAGGGTTGAGACTGCTGGCGAAACGAAAAGTGACTCTGGATACTCGACCACGCTTTATTCCGGAAATGCTACCGACAGCGAAGGAAATTCCCTTGGCGGTTACATTGGCCTGCATTATGAGAAGTCTACCTGGCGTTCGCTTGCAGAGACGCTGACATGGACGGCGGGGGATTGGTACCATTATGACCAGAAAAACTTCCAATCGGCATCGGATGCAGATTTATTCTACACTCAGAACCTGGTGTTCAGGAATCCCTCACAGGCTGAAACCACCATTGTGCTGGATGCGACGATTGATACTGGTATCGGCTATTCAGAGTTTGCCAAGGGTGAGCTGGATTCTGCCAGCTTCATCATCAAATCCGCTACTTCAGGAAATTACCAGCTTCATACCTCCGGCTATGTGATTCATGAGGACACGGAAGTACATCTGCGCTTGGTGAACCCGTCGAACTACGTGTCGGAGTGGCGTAAAATCGGCGAGGGTGATTTGTATATCGATGGCGAGGGCGATACGAACGCGCTTTTGAATGTGGGCGGAAAGGGGAAGACTTACCTGAATCAGAACGGAGGCTATGCTGCTTATAATGTGCTGGCGAATTCCGGAGCCACCGTTGTATTGAGTGAGAATAACGGAACTGCCCAGATTGAAAAGGATTTCACCTTTGGCGCAGGCGGTGGTGTGCTTGATATGAATGGCAACAGCATGCTTTGGTATACATCTGCTGAAAGCCAGACCGATGATTCCCGTTTCTCCATCAACGCGCTGACGGAGGAAGCAGTTATCACCAATGATTCCAAGACAATCTCAACCTCCACCTTGACATACAAGCAGGGTGGTGATTCAACTTTCCTGGGCTCCTTTGTTGATACCGAACAAGGCGCTTTAGTTATCGATTACCAGGGCGGGGGGACATGGACGCTTAACAGCATACGCACTGATTTAACCCATAATGAGGCCAGCGGTCTCACCGTAACGAATGGTACAGTGCGGCTTTCCGGCACAAATACGGTGCACGCTATGGGCTCAGCCACAGGTACGAATATTTCCCGGTATACAAACCCCAACGATTGGCATTATGCCGATGCCGCCATGAAGGTGAATGTAGGGAGCGGTGCTACCTTTGAGTTGGGCAGCCACGCTCGTCTCACTGGTGATGTGACAGTGCAGCAGGGAGGCACGTACGTGATGCGTGAGGGCGTGACTCATGCCTTGGAATATGTGGAAGGCGGTCAACAACTCGAAGATACATCCAGGTATGCTGCGTTCTATGGTCATAAGGGCGGCGTGAATCTGAATGGTGGTACATTTGCCGTGCTTTTCAATGAAGGTGCTGATTCTACGCTGTCTTATTCAGGAACTGTAAGTGGAACCGGCACAATGATTGTGAATACCGGTCGCGATGGCGGTGTTTTTGAGTTCAGCGGAGTAACCGATTCAACGATCCAGAAGGTAGTTGATGGTGGGTTGCTGCGTCTTTCCGGCGCTGCTGCTGCCGATACGGAGAATAAGTGGCTCGTGAACACAGGCGGCGTGGTTGTAGAGAACGGCGGTGTTGCTGAAACCTTGCGCCTCATTAACACGGGGTCAACGGGTGTCATAGCTTTGGTGCAGAACCGCGTTGAGCAGGTTGACCTGGGCAATCATGCGGGCATGAGCATTGGTGCTTTCAACGGTATGGCGGTTCAGTATGGACAGGCCGGTACATCAGAGCAACTCAACACCTGGCGCCTTGGTGGCGGCGGTGGCGAACTGGTAGTCAACTACCAGCTGAGCGGTTCGCATGAATTGGTTCTTGGTGCCAGTAGCGAAGCCCGGGGAACTGTGACGCTGGCCGGTTCCACAGAGACGTATACTGGTAAAATACTTGTGCAAGGCATTACGTTGAATGCCGGCCTGCTGGAAAATGAGATTGTACTGAACAACGGTTGCTTGAATGTTCAGGGGGAATTATCCGGAAAATTCAATGCATCCAATATCACAGGAAATGGCACATTGCAATTGTCTTTCAGCGATGATATCGCGAATAACGAACTGGCGTTGCAAGAGGGATTGCAAGCCGATGTGCATTTGAACAAAGGCTCTGTCCAATACAATGCTGCAAGCTGCTTTGGGGGTAATTGGACACTGCACGATGGCGCGACCTTGCGACTTGGAGACAAGGTGGACTCTGTTTCCGATACGCTGAAGTTGGCTGTGTCCGGCCGGGGCGAGCTGCAAGGCTCTGGTGATTATTCGTTTGCCGCGGGTACTATAAGTGGAAGTGGGGAGTTTGTTAATTCCATTTCGGGGAATGTTACCATTGCCGATTTGAGTAATTTAGCCCATTACACACATGCTTCTGAGGGAACTACAACCATTGCAAAAGCCTCCTCTACGGTTAATGCTCTCTCCGTCACGGCTGGTAACGTTTACCTTGAAACGGATAACGACTCTAAGCGAGTTAAAGGCAACATTGTTGTCGATGGCGGTGCTTTGCATTTTAGTTCTGCCGGAACGTCCGATATGCTTGATTACTCCCTTCCCGGGCGCTCTATCCAGGTTAAAAATGGCACGCTGGATTTCGGCACAACCCGCCAGACCATGGGCAGCTGGAGCATGGTTCTTGGGGATGGTGCGCTGGTGACAGGCAACGGCGATTCCACCTATGGAGCAATCGATTTTAATGAGAATAACACCATTCAAGCTAAAGAAGGCACGAGTGAGATTTCTGCCGTTACGCGTATTCGTAACGGAAAAACGCTCACATACGATGTCGCAGAAGAGGCTTCGCTGAATGTTTCTGGTAAAATCTTTACTGATGGCACCAGTGCAAACATAATCAAGAGGGGTACTGGCGAGTTGGTACTTAGTTCCACTAGCAATAATTTCAAGGGGAGTACCACCATTGAAGCGGGTACTCTCAAGGTTGAAGAGCGCAGTATTCTGGGCTCGGGGATAGTGAATATCAACGGTGCTTGTCTGGAACTGGTAAAGCAGTATTCCGGCGTGGTAAGCGTTGATAATATCTCGGGTAGTGGAACAGTAGCGCTGTCCCTCACGGCAGACAGCTCGAATACGCTGGCTATTGATTCTGATTTCTCTGGTACTACGTATGTAAAGACCGGTGCTTTTGCTCTGAATGGCAGCGTGTTCGGCTCTTCTGTCAAATTGGGTAAGAATGTGCTGGCGCAGGCCGCAGATTCTGTGTCGATGACCAACCTGACAGCAGCAGACTCAGCATCGCTTTCCGTTGCGAAAGACAAAGCTGTGACGATAACCGGCACCTTGGGTGGCGCCGGTACGCTCTCTGTATCCGGTGGTGGTGAGGTTGTGGTTAAAGGGGCGGTTGATCTGGCACGCATGACAATAGCTGATGCCATGTCATTCACCTTGTACAATGAGAAAGCTGCCTCCGGAGCAGAGAAACAGTTCGACCTAGTGGAACTGGGAAGCGGTGCTATTTTACAGACAAATGATCGGGAAAAGGTTACTAATGCCACTACCATTGGTTGTGTGCAGCTGGGGGCCACATCAGCAACATTGCAGGATGTTTACCATGCCGGCTATATAGCCATACGGTCGCTTTCGCTCGCAGAAGGGGTGACTGGCGCAACGCTGACATTGAAGAAAAATGCGCAGAGTTCATATACAACCCTGTTTGAGCTGGGCGCAGATGGAGTGGATGCCGGGAATTTCAGCGGTAAGATAGTGCTGGATGAAGTTGCTGCGTGGTCTGCAAACGATGAAGCTTCCAAATCAAGCAAGCGTTCGGCAGCTATTATTCTTTCGAATGGAGATGTGGCGAAAAATGCGGTGATTTCCATAGCCGATGCCCAATCGCGCACGGCCTATGTGGGGCTGGGTGTGAATGCACCCACGGTAACTATAGCCGGTCTGGAGTCTGTGGCGTCCGATGGCGCGCAGGCCAAGGTCTTTTCCGGCACTATCGGCACTCAGAAGGAATGGGCATCGGGTGCCACACCCGGCACAATAGGTGATGCCCGGCGGACGCTGAACATCAATGTGGCCGAGGGCGGGAATTATACGTTCTACGGCGAGGTGATGGGTAGCCTGAACCTTGTAAAGGAAGGGGCTGGCACGCAGGAACTTGCCGGCAGCTCTGCTAATTTTAATGGCTCCATCCGGGTGGAAAATGGCACATTGAAATTGGGTAGCAGCGCGCTTGGTATGCTTGAGAAGGCTTCATCTGTTGTGGTCAACGGCGGCAGGCTCGATTTAAGTGCCGCCGGCAGCTCTGCAAATCTTACATACGTAAGTGGTGAGGGCGCTGTAGTGCTTCAATACAATAAGGACGGTAATGGTACCGCCTTTGACTTCAGCTCATTTGGTGGTGTGGTGGAGCTGGCGAAAGGCCGCATTCAGCTCAACACGTCCACTTTCGGTGAGGAATGCCCGGATTTCCTCTTAACCTCATCGGATAGCCAGTTGGTATTTAATGGTAAAGGTACCGTAGTCAACAGCAATGTGCATGTAGCTGCGGATTCGACCGATTTCCATGTCAATTACGATTGTAGCGGTACTATCGGTGGGGATATAACCGGTAAGTCCCTTGTAAAACATGGCGATGGTAGCCTGACTGTTGGTGGTAATATGAAGCTTGATTCCATGTTATCAACTTATAAGGGGCAGGTTATTCTTACCGGTGCAGAAAACTCTATCGCCAACGTGGATGGAGCGATGTCAAATGGAAATACCGCTGTTGGTACGCTGCGCCTGGCTCAGGATGCTCGCCTGGAAGTGACGGGCAACATCTGGAGCAGAAGCAATACGGGCATCTACCTGGATTCTGGCGCGGTATTGGATATCTCCGGCAAGAGCCTTTCCATCGCTAACCGCGCGGAAGAGGGAACGGCCTCGCTGGCGGCGACTACCGCCACCGGCCCCGGAGCGTATGCAATTAACAGCACGGATTATCAGATTAGCAATGCCCATGTGACCTACACTGGCGGAGATGCCACCGTACGCAACAAACTCACAAACGCCGCCATCGAGAATGCTGGCAGCGGGGTACTGAAGGTATGGAATGCCGCCAATAGTCTGGCTGGTGTTCAGGCTACGAAGGGCGAAATCAGATTGTTCGATCAGGCAGAGCATCAGCTCAATCATCTGGAGGTGGCAGAGGGACTTAAAGTTTCCGCCTATACGGGCGTGAACGAGAAAGCTGAAATGTATGCGGCTCTCCATGTTTCCGGGTTGGCGGAATTTGGCTCTGGCGCGACCTTGAATGCCGATATGGTACTCCAGTCGGGCGCGGTGCTGGACATGGGCGGCACGGTTATGCTGGATGGTGTGCTGACTCTGCAGGCCGGGTTGACGCTGGATGGCGCAGTGCTGGATGCGGTGCAGGGGCTTGCCGTGGGCGAATCGCATATCCTGTTCACCGGGGTGGATGGGTTGAAGGTGCAGAGCCTGCAGCAGGCGGTGACGCTGTACAACATGCGTTCGCTGGCAGAGCAGACGAATGATGCGCTGAGCTACAGCGCGCTGATGGATGGCGGGCAGGTGGCCGCGGCCGATTACTTCAGCAACCTTTTGGGCAATTCCGGGCTGGTGCTGAGCTATAACGGCACGGCTGGCACAGTGACGATAACGAACACCCAGGCGGTGCCCGAACCGACTACCGCCACGCTTTCACTGCTGGCACTGGCCGGGCTTTGCGCCCGCCGCCGCCGCCGCTGAGGCAGCCATGGTGCAAGTTGAGTGATTCATTCCAGCCGCGCTCAGAAGAGCGCGGCTGGTTGCCTCTTTTCCTCTTGATTTCCGGTGGGGGCGGCGTGTATAATCCGGGTAGATGAAAAAACGCATGCTGACAGGGCTGTATACCGGCTTCTGCCTGGCCTGGGCAGGTGTCATTGCCTGCGTGGTGCTGCATGAGGATGTCGGGGGGCGGTGGCCATTTTCCAATGAACGCCTCTCTTTTGTTCATGGCTGCTGCGGGGATAACGATATTCAAGCCTGCGGCTTGAACGATATTTTTGCCTTTGGCAAAAACGATATTACCCTCTGGGCAACGATATTCACGCTGCGCGTGAACGGGGGGGCTTTGGAGGAGAACTCTCCTACACCCATATTGCCCGCACAGAGGGCGTGTAAAGCTTCCTGCGCCCTTTGCCGGGCGCAGATGGAGGAAGAATGGGTATCATCACCTGCCGCTGGTGCGTCAGGTGAGTTAATTTCGCCTGGTGGCGATAGAAGTTCTGCTTCGCAGAGAGAATTTCGCAGCTGCGCTGCGAGAGAAGTTCCCGCAGCGGGGCTG
>JAFYRS010000167.1 GCA_017546845.1 Akkermansia sp. | reverse complement strand
TGATTTTCATCGACCTCCGCGACCGCGCCGGCAAGACCCAGGTAGTTTTCCACCCTGAAATTGACGCTAATCTTGCCAATCAGGCTGAGGCTTTGCGTGTGGAGACGGTTATTCAGGTTTCCGGTAAGGTGGTGCGCCGCCTTAAGACGGATGAGATTGATGCCACCAACCCCGACCTGGCCACCGGCGAGATTGAGGTGGAGGCCTCATCCCTCACGGTGCTGAACCCGGCTGCGGTGCTGCCTTTCCAGCTGGACCGCAACATTGCCAATGAGGATATCCGCCTGAAGTACCGTTTCCTGGACCTGCGCCGTCCGGCGATGCAGCGCAACATGATTCTGCGCCACCGCATCACCAAGACCATGCGCGACTACCTTGACGAGCAGGGCTTCCTGGAGATTGAGACGCCGATTCTTTCCAAGAGCACTCCCGAGGGTGCCCGCGACTTCCTGGTGCCCAGCCGCCTGACCCCCGGTGCGTTCTACGCGCTGCCGCAGGCCCCGCAGCAGTACAAGCAGCTGCTCATGGTGGCCGGTATGGAACGCTACTTCCAGGTGGCCCGCTGCTTCCGCGACGAAGACCTGCGCGCTGACCGCCAGCCGGAGTTCACGCAGATTGATATCGAGGCTTCCTTCATCACGCCGGAGGATATCTACGGCTGGATTGAAGCGATGCTGAAGCGCGTGTTCAAGGAGAGCGTGGGCCGCGATATCGTGACTCCGTTCCCCCGCATGACCTGGCACGATGCCATGGACCAGTACGGTTCTGACAAGCCGGAGCGCCGTTTCGAGATGAAGATTACCGAATGCTCCGATATCTTTGCCAACAGTGATTTCCGCGTGTTCTCCAGCGCAGTGGCTGCCGGTGGCGTGGTGAAGGCCATCAACGCCAAGGGCTTCAACCCCTCCGTGGGCCAGATTGATTCGCTGACCCAGACCGCTATCGAAGCCGGTGCCAAGGGGCTGGCCTACATCAAGGTGCGCGACGTGAATGACCGCGAAGGCTGGAAGAGCCCCATCACCAAGCGCCTGACCGATGCTGAAATTGAGGCTCTTAAGGAGCGCCTCAACATTGAAAGCGGTGACTGTGTGTTCTTTGCTGCCGGTAACTGGGAGCAGAGCTGCACCATCCTGGGCCGCGTGCGTCTGGCCTGCGCCGACTTCATGGAGATTCTCAAGGGCAACGATGAGGTTGACCTGTTCTGGGTGAACCGCTTCCCGCTCTTCGGCTGGGATGAGGAGGAGCAGCGCTTCTGCGCCATTCACCACCCCTTCACCCGCCCCGTTCCGGAGGATGTGGAGAAGGTGCTCAAGGGCGAGATTTCCACCGACATCTGCGCCGAGGCATACGACGTCATCTTCAACGGCAACGAGCTGGGCGGCGGTTCCATCCGTATTCACGAGAAGGACCTCCAGGATGCCACCTTCCGCGCCCTGGGTCTGGACGATGCCACGATTCAGGAGCAGTTCGGCCACCTGCTGGCTGCGTTCTCCTTCGGCGCTCCGCCCCACGGTGGTCTGGCCCTGGGTCTGGACCGCGTGGTCATGCTCATCGGCAAGTGCGAGTCCATCCGCGAGGTGATTGCCTTCCCGAAGAACAACCGCGGCGCCGACCTCATGAGCGAGTCTCCCGCCCCGGCAGAGCCCAACCAGCTGCGCGACGTGCATATCCAGGTGAAGCTGCCTGAGAAGCTGCGCCAGAAGCTGGAGGCCGAGAAGGCAGCTGCCGAGCAGCAGGCCTGATAAGAAAGTGTAAATGATAAAAGTACAAAGGACAATTTCATATTGTCCTTTGTGCTTTTTTTTCTGGCAAAATGGCGTGGCATAAGATAAAACTAGGGCAGATAGACGCTTAGTGTATGAAGGAGATGAATCCCCATTCCCCCACAGATGCAGCAACGGAGCGTATCGACTGGTCAGCCTGGCTGGCAGAGTACGGTTCGCAGTTGTTGCTGTATGCCCGCCAGCAGTGTCGCAGTGAGGCTGATGCAGAGGATGTGCTGCAGGAGGCGCTGGTGCAGCTGGTGCATGCGGTGGAGGGCGGTTCATTTACCGGTACCCGCGACCAATGGCGCGCGTATGCGTACACGGCAATCCGCCACCTGGCGATGGACCGCGGCCGCCGCGAACAGGTGCGCCGCAATTACGCCACCGCCCAGCAGGAGACGCTGCGTGAGGGGGTGGAGGAAACGCCCTGGCTGAGCAGTGCGGCGGATGATGAGTACCTGCGCGCGCGCCTGGAAGCAATGCTGCGTAAGCTGCCGGCAGAGTTTGCCGAGGTGGTGGTGCTCCATATCTGGGGTGAGCATACCTTCCAGCAGATTGCGGATATGACCGGAACCAAATTAGCCACTGTGACCTCACGCTACCGCTATGCGCTGCAGACGCTGCGCCGGGAGCTGGAGGCAAACCCCATAGAACGCTGAGCCATGGATGAGATTTCGACAGATATTGACGCTGCTGCCACTAAGCCTGCTGCCATGCCTGCGGCCTTGCAGAACCGTCTGCTGGCGGCGATGCAGCAGGCGGCGGATGAGGAGCACGAGTGCCGGGAGGTGGAGCAGTTGCTGCGCCGCCTGAGCCCGGCTCCTATGCCTGCGCGGCTGGTGGGGCAGCTGGGGGTGCAGATGTATGTGGA
>JAFYRS010000166.1 GCA_017546845.1 Akkermansia sp. | reverse complement strand
GATGCCCGCCGCAAGGCGGCTGCCCAGAAATTGCAGATTTCCCCGCACCGCATCAAGGGCATGCGACTGGTGAAAGAGAGCATTGACGCCCGCCGCCGCCCCATCTGCAAGCAGCTGCGCCTGCTCGTGGGCGTAGATGAGGAACTGCCCCCTGCCACCCTGCCCGAGCGGCATTACACCCCCGTGGCAGCCGGTGCAAAGCAGGTCATCATCGTGGGCAGCGGCCCCGGCGGCCTGTTTGCCGCGCTGCGCTGCCTGGAGCTGGGCCTGCGCCCGGTGGTGCTGGAGCGCGGCAAGGATGTCTCTGCCCGCCGCTTCGACCTGCAGCCCATCAACTGTCAGGGCTATGTGGTGGAGGATTCCAACTACTGCTTCGGCGAGGGCGGTGCCGGCACGTTCTCCGACGGCAAGCTCTTCACCCGCGCCACCAAGCGCGGACCGGTCATGGAGATTTACGAAACCTTTGTGGCTCACGGCGCGGCGCCGGAGATTCTGACCGATGCCCACCCGCACATCGGCTCCAACCGCCTGCCCAACATCATCAAGGCCATGCGCGGCAGCATCCTGGCCGCCGGGGGTGAGGTGCACTTCCAGACCCGCGTGAACGGCCTGCTCAAAAGCGCCGATGGCAAGCGCCTCCTCGGTGTGCGCACGGCAGATGGCCGCGAGTTCACCGGCGATGCCGTCATCCTGGCCACCGGCCACAGCGCCCGCGATGTCTACCGCATGCTGCATGAGGAAGGCGTGCGCCTGGAGCGCAAGCCCTTTGCCGTGGGCGTGCGAATCGAGCACCCGCAGAGCCTCATCGACACCGCCCAGTACCACCTGCGCCCCGGCCAGGAACGCCCGGAGGGCCTGCCCGCCGCCCGCTATACCCTGGCCACCAAGATTCAGGACCGCGGGGTGCATTCCTTCTGCATGTGCCCGGGCGGCTTCATTGTACCCAGCGCCACAGAGAATGATGAGGTGGTGGTGAACGGCATGTCGCTCTCCCGCCGCAACTCCCCCTTTGCCAACAGCGGCTTTGTCGTCACCGTCGAGCCGGAGGATACCGATGCCTTCCTGCCCGAGCACGGCGTGCTCTCCGGCATCGCCTACCAGAAAGCCCTGGAAATTGCCACCAGCCAGGCCGGTGGCGGCATGCAGAAAGCCCCCGCCCAGCGCGTGGTGGATTTCCTGGCAGGCCGCGTCTCCCAGAGCCTGCCGAAAACCACCTACCACCCCGGCATCACCAGCTGGGACCTGAATGCCCTGCTGCCCGACTCCGTCTGCTGGCGCATGCGGGAGGGGCTGCAGTTCTTCAACCGCAAGCTGCGCGGCTTCGCGGGCGAAGATGCCCTGCTCATCGGCTGCGAAACCCGCACCAGCTCCCCCGTGCGCATCCCCCGTGCAGATGAAACCCTGCAGCACCCCGACCTGACCGGTCTCTTCCCCTGCGGTGAGGGTGCGGGCTACGCAGGCGGCATTGTCTCTGCCGCGCTGGATGGCCGCCGCTGCGCCGAGGCGGTGCATGGATTTGTCGGCTAAATCTCAGGCCGCCCAGAACCCGGCAGCTCCTTGTACCCCGCGCTGGTCCACATAGCGCGTGCGCAGCAAAGTCGCATCCCGGTGCCCTATCTCTAACTGCAGTTCTGAAAAGCTGCGAAAATGGCTCAGATGGTAGCTGGCAAAGGTGTGACGCAGCGCATCCTGCGGCCATTTCCTGTCGCCGCCCCAGCCCGCTACGCGACGCAGTTCCCTCCAGTGTATCAGCCAGTTCTCCGGGCATATCAACTCATTATCTTCTCCTTTTCTCTTTCGCAGAATCCGCAGCAGCGGCCTGTGAATCGTCACCCGCCGTGCGCCGCCCGTCTTGCTGTGCTGCGGCAGGATGTAAATAGCCTCCTCTCGCAAATCGACCTGCGCCCAGCTAAGCCGTGCCACCTCATGCGGGCGGATGCCGGCGTAGAGCATCATCCCCACTGCCGCCGCGCAGCTGCCGTCCTGGTATTTTTCCGCCGTCGTTGTAATCTGCTCAATCTCCTGCGGCGTCAGAATCGGCACCGGTTTCTCCACCACTCTCGGAGCTTCAACCCGCGCCACCGGATTAGCGTCGCACCAGCCCCGCTTCACTGCTGTGCCGAATACTCCGCTGAGAATCAGCCGCGCCTTCTGTCGCTGCCGCGGCTTATCAAACGCCTGCTCAATATACCCCGCACACTCCTGCGGCGTCATCGCTCGCACCCGCCGTGCCGCCAATCCTTTGCACCGCTTCATGAACCGCCGCGTAAAATACCGGAAATCATAGACCGTTCGCGTCCGCCTGTCTTTTCTCGCAGCCAGCGCCGCCTCCACCGCCTTTTCAAAGGTCACTGTTCGTTCTTGCTGCCGGAGCGCCTCCGCTCCGGCGTCTATGCATTTCAGCGCTCGTTTTACCTTGCCGCGGGCGGCTTCCATGGCCGTTTTGGCTACCAGGGCAGCCTCCAGTACATCTGCTCCTGTGCTTCTTAAAATCTCTAGTGCGGCCTTGTCTGCTTCTTTTTGTTTGTGTTTCGTCATGTCTAGAATTCGGAATCCGTAAGTCAAGCACACAAACCGTTTTATTTCGAGAAAATTTCGATGTCCGGTACATCGTTTCATTTTGCGCTGTGCCCAATGTCTCACAGGCTGTTATTATCGCCACAGGAGATACTATGTATAGCCCCTCTTACGGATTCCGAATTTGTAAACTTGCCCCGCAAATAGTTAGGCAGGTATGGATTTTTCAAATTGGGTTTTCTGGTTAATCGTCCTTCCCTATGTCTGCATCATGTCCATCGTGTGCAGACAATTTTGCAAAGACGACATCCGCCGCATTGTAAGTCAATGGTCTTTGTTGATTTTAAATTTAACATTACTTGGTGTTGTCAGTTTGGAGACATTGGGGATTTTTCTCTTTGTAACAGTGATGGCATACATAGGTTGCCGATATGTTCAACAATCATGCAGCATCATTAAAACATTGTTCTTATGGATTATCATTCCTATACTTCTCATACCATTGGCATATTACAAATATGCTGACTTTATTTCGACAGAAATACTCCGTCAAGAATGGGATACTTTCAAAGATTTGATTATCCCTATAGGTATTTCCTTTTACACTTTCCAGGTTATATCATTCTGTATCGATACATTGAGAAGAAACCAGCAGGTTCCTTCTTTTATTGAGTACATGAATTTCTGCAGCTTCTTTCCGCAAATAGTAGCAGGCCCAATTGAACGAAAGGATAGTTTGCTGCCTCAGATGGCGGCATGGCAATGCAAACTCTCCCCATCTTTGCTGGCAGAGGGTATCCCATATATCATTCTTGGTCTTTTTTTCAAACTGGCTCTCGCTGATAACCTGGCGCAGGGTATGCACATCGGCTACACCGGTCATAATGCATTTCAAGTATGGGCTAACAACATCGCATTCGGATTCCGAATTTATTTTGACTTTGCAGGATATGGTCTTTCAGCTTATGGGGTTGCCAAGTGCCTCGGTGTCAATATCACCATGAACTTCATGAGCCCATACACCACGAGTAATGTTACAGAGTTCTGGCGCAAGTGGCATATTTCCCTTACCCTCTGGTTCAGAGATTACATTTATTTTTCTCTTGGTGGAAGCAGAACACGCTTCTGGTGGTTTAACATTATTATCATGTTCCTGATTTCCGGCGTATGGCATGGTGCTGGCTGGAACTTCATTATATGGGGTGGACTGGCTGGTGTCACCATGGTCATTCACCGTATATTCCGCAACACTGGCAAGACCCTGCCCGGCATCATCGGTTGGATTATGACGATGGGTACAATGATGTTTATCTGGATGTTCTTCTATGAAACAGATATGAGCATCGTCGCAAATAATTTTTGTACAATCACCAATACAAACAGCTACAACATAAAAGAGTATATACAAATACTCAATGAGAACAAAACGCAAGGAGCATGCATGTATACCTTTGTTTCGCTTTCCTTTGTTATCCTTGCTTTAGAATACTTTTCGAGGAGAAGAACCGACAATCCGTACGCCATCTTTCTTTCTCCCAAAGCATGTGTCATCCTGATTCTGTTAATCAGTATGTTCCACTCAGAACAATCTTCGCAATTCATTTATTTTGCTTTCTGACATGTTCAACCGCCTTTTGCTTTACATATTGTTCACGGGAATTCTGGGAACATATACTCTGAACAGATTGTATGAAAACTTTCTGCGGCCGGACAGTCTGTTTTTTGCACAAACTATTCGCACAAGTGAACAATGGAACAAGGGGTTAAGGAAAAATTCATCTCCCTGTTATGTGTTTACAGGTGGTTCAGAAGTCCGTATGAACATTGAACCACAGGCAATGCTGGAAAAACACGGCATACAGGCTGTTAATGCAGGTGTCCAGGCTGGTTGTGGTGTACGCTGCAATACTCAGATTGCTTTACCATTTTTACGTAAAGGTGATACCCTGCTGATAAGCTACATACCGGGAAATAATAACTTGGAGAATAATGGCATGACCCATACTGGTATCAATTTCTGCCACACCATGCAGGGTTTTTCTCCTTATATCAACGGTATTATACCCGTTTCATACTATTCCCTTGCATCATTATTTCGCGGTTCATCTACCAATTACGCAATTCATTTAATGCGACTGATAACACGGCCTGACTGCATATACAGATACTCTTCACCCAAAAATGCAGAAATATCAAAGACAGGTCGTGTCAATGTATTCCTGTTAAATGAACAACAAGTAGCTCTGAATAATGAGGCTGTCGAATTCCGACAACCTGATATGCAAAGTTGGAAATTATTCCTGAATGACTTACGGACATATTGCCAGAAACACGGCATCAAGATAGCCATGTACATCTCGCGAGGTCATTCTTCGGCCCAACGGCGCAAGAATCATGCCTCTGCTGCTCTTTATTTCATGAGTCTTGGCTATCCCGTTCTGAAAGACCCTTATCTGGGCTGCTGGCCTGATGCCTCCATGTATTCTGATACTGCCCTGCATCTCAATGCAGAAGGAGCTCGCATATTTTCCGAGTTTCTGGCTGTTCAATTAAAGAATCAAGAATACTGGAGCAAAGAAGAATTACAGCAATTCATCGATGAATCCATAACTGAAACGGCGGGCTGATGGGCATACCTGCTGCCTGACACGGTTTCACTCTTGCCATCCCGCCGGATTTTGGGATTGAGAAATTCCGGCAGGGGTGGTATATTACAGGCATGGAACGCCAGGATAATCGCGGGGTGGATGAAATGCGCCCGCTTGAGTTTGTGTTGGGCGTGGCACCGCATGCCACGGCTTCGGTTCTTTCATGCTTCGGTAATACGCGCGTTATCTGCGCGGTGACGATTGAGGAGGATGTGCCGCGGTGGATGAAGCTGCAGCATGTGCCGGGCGGCTGGCTCACGGCTGAGTACTCCATGCTCCCCTACTCTACGCTGGACCGCAAGAAGCGCGATTCCGGCGGCAAGGTGGATGGCCGCTCGGTGGAAATCCAGCGCCTCATCGGCCGCAGCCTGCGCGCGGTGGTGGACCTGGAGGCACTGGGGGCACGCACCATCTGTGTGGACTGCGATGTGCTGCAGGCCGATGGCGGCACACGCACAGCCAGTATCACCGGTGCTGCCGTAGCGCTGCAGATTGCGCTCAACAAGCTGGTGGCCACCGGCGCGCTGGAGAAGAACCCCATGAAGCAGCTGGTTTCTGCCATTTCAGTAGGCAAGCTGCAGGGCACTCCCCTGCTCGACCTCTGCTATGTGGAGGATCGCGACGCGGAGGTGGACATGAATGTGGTGATGACCGAGCGCGGCGAGTACGTGGAAGTACAGGGCAGCGGCGAGGAGGCCGTGTTCACGGCTGAGGAGATGGCCCAGATGCTTGCACTGGCTGCCAAGGGGGCTGCCACCATCACCGCTGCCCAGAAGGCCGCCATAGCCCGCGCAGATGAACCCAGCACAGCGGATTTTAACTCCCTGAAGGATTTTTTTGCTAAAAAATAAATTTTTCCTGTAGAATTTCAACAAAAGCACCGTTCCTTGTGGTGAGGAGCGGTGCTTCCTGCATCTTCCCCTCCAGTAATTCTAACACAAAAATACATATATCACCATGAAGAAGTCCCTGTTACTTGCTCTGTTCGTAGCCATGCCTCTCATGGCTCAGGAGGCAGCTCCTCAGCAGCCTGAGGTAGCCCCCCAGCAGCCCGTTGTTGCCCCTCAGCCTGAGGCAGCTCCCCAGATGCCCGCCGCTCCCCAGTTCGAGGGTAAGGCTCCCTTCGGTCCCCAGGGCCCTCAGTTTGACAAGAAGGGCGAGCGTCGTCCTCACCACGGCATGAAGCACGAGGGTCGTCGCCCCAACTTCGAGGGTAAGGCTCCCTTCGGTCCCCAGGCTCCTCAGTTTG
>JAFYRS010000165.1 GCA_017546845.1 Akkermansia sp. | reverse complement strand
CATTCAGCGCAGGCAGCGGCGTGGGCTCAGGTTCGGGTGCAGGCTCAGGTTGGGGCTCGGGTTCCGCCACAGGTGCCGGTTCTTCCACGGGAACGACATCCTCAACAGGTGCAGGCTCCGCGGTCGTTTCTGGAACAGCAACAGGAGCAGGTTCGGGAGTAGCCTCAGGTTCCGGAACAGCAGGAGTCTCACTCTGCTCCACGGGTTGAGCAACAATCTGCTGGTAATAATCCAGCACCTTTTCACGGGCCGGGGCATACCAATATACAGCCGCCGCAGCTGCTGCCAGCATTACCAGAACGATGATAAGAAAAACTTTCTTCATACGCAACACTCCCACTCTAACGAGAACAAAGCGTTTTGTCAATGACATTCCAGCGCTTCTTGCTTGATATGCCACGCTGTGTATGATAAAATCCCTGCAATCCATGAGCAAAGACATCACCCCCGTATACCTGCAGGAAAACCCGAGCCTTATTCAGAAAATGTTCGGGGATTACTATCTGGAATACGCCTCGTATGTGATTCTGGAACGAGCCGTACCGCATATCATTGACGGCCTGAAGCCTGTGCAGCGCCGCATTCTCCACTCCATGGAACGCATGGATGACGGCCGCTACAACAAGGTGGCCAATATCGTGGGCGACACCATGAAGTACCACCCGCACGGCGATGCCTCCATCGGCAGCGCACTGGTAACCCTGGGGCAGAAAGGCCTGCTCATTGACCCGCAGGGTAACTGGGGCAACATTCTCACGGGCGATGCCGCCGCTGCTCCGCGATACATTGAAGCGCGCCTCTCCCAGTTCGCCAAGGACGTGGTGTACAGCCCGAAGGTGACCGAGTGGAAGATGAGCTACGACGGCCGCAACAAGGAACCCGTAGCGCTGCCCGTCAAGTTCCCGCTGTTGCTGGCGCAGGGGGCGCTGGGTATTGCCGTGGGCATGAATTGCCTGATTCTGCCGCACAATTTCAACGAGTTGATTGACGCCGCCATTCATTACCTGCGCGGCGAGGAGTTCGAACTGTACCCGGACTTTGCCACCGGGGGTCTGCTGGATGTGAGCGGCTACAACGACGGCACGGGCAACAGCCGCCTGCGCTGCCGCGCCCGGCTTGACACCAGCGCCAAAAAGCTCATCCGCATCACCGAAATTCCCTACGGCACCACCACGGAATCCGTCATCCAGAGCATTGAGAATGCCATGGAGAAAGGCAAGTTGAAGGTGGCAAAAATTGAGGACAACACCGCCGCCACGGCCGATATTCTGGTGCATCTGCAGGCCGGGCAGGATGTGGAAAAGACCTGCAATGCCCTGTACGCCTTCACCGAATGCCAGGTGAGCATCTCTCCCAAGGCCGTGGTGATTGTGGACCGCAAGCCTGTGTTCATGGGCGTGAGCGAGATTCTCAAAATCAACGTGGATAACACGAAGGAGACCTTGCGCCGAGAGCTGGAAGTGCAGCTGGCAGAGCTGCAGGAGAGCTGGATGCAGGCAAGCCTGGAAAAAATCTTCATCGAGAACCGCATCTACAAGGTGCTGGAGGAAAGCGAAAGCTGGGAGCAGTCGCTCGCCGAAATCGAGGAGCGCCTGCAGCCCTTCGTGCAGGATTTCATCCGCCCCATCACCCGCGACGACATCATCCGCCTCACGGAAATACGCATCAAGAAGATTGCCAAATACGAAATCCACGAAGCAGAGGAACACATCCACGGGCTGGAGGATGAAATCGACCAGTGCCGCAAGAACCTGGCCCAGCTCACAAAATACACCATCCGCTGGTTTGAAAAGCTGCAGAAAAAGTACGGCGCCAACTGGCCGCGCCGCACGGAACTGACCACCTTCGACACCGTGACACGCGCCGTCGCCGCCGTTGAGAATGAAACGCTCTACATCGACGAAGAGGGCTTTGCGGGCTACGGCATCAAGAAGGGTGGCGAGGCTATCGACAAGTGCTCCACCATGAGCGATATCCTGGTGATTGACAACCAGGGGGTGCTCACCGTGCGCCGCGTGCAGGAGAAGTTCTACGTAGGCAAGAAGTTGCTGCACATCAGTGTGCTGCGCCCCTCGGACGACTGGGTGTTCAACATGATTTACCGGGATGGCAAGGAAGGCATCACCTATGCCAAGCGCTTCAAACTCGGCGGTTTCACCCGCGATAAGGAATACGAGCTTACCCAGGGAACCAAGGGCAGCCGCGTCTTCTTCTTCACCGTGCACAAGACGGAGGAGGAAAGCAGCGCCATGGCGGTGAATGTGTACCTGAAGAACCAGCTGCGCCGCCTGCGCCGCCCGATTCCCTTCGATTTCGGCAAACTGCGCATCAAGGGGCGCAATGTGCTGGGCAACATTGTCACCAAGAACCAGGTGGAACGCATTGCCCGCATCATGCCCGCCGCGGCAGAAGCGCCCAGGGAGGAATCCCCGGAAACGCCCATGGATGCAAGCCCGGCCGCCGAAACACCAGCCGCCATTCCGCCCGCAGCCGACACTCCGGCAGTGGAGTCACCTGCTCCTCTCCCCCCGCCGGCAGATGAGACCCACGAGCAGATGGGCTTTGATTTCTGATAAATTAACAGCTGCACAACCCCGCCGGGCCTGTTTCAGATTTGCTGATGCTATTCTGCGCAAGAAAACAAAAAATTGTAATACATCAGATTCAAATTCATTTTTACCTTCCTTGTTTTCTGGATCCGATCCGGAGCGGCATACACGCGGAAATCGGTTCATTCCGGTGACTCCGGGAGGTAATTTACACTCAGATGATATTTTTTTCAAGTGTCAATTGATATCTTTTTATCATCTTTTATAAAAAACCGATTTGCAAAAGGGTGTTTTGCATGTTATATTATCCGGTTATCGTTTGGGATGGATGCATCCCGAAAAAATAAACTCAAAACAATGAGATCGGAGTTGGCTGAAAAGATGGGAAGAGCCAAGTGTGTTGCAGTGGTCGGCGTTACCGGCGCCGTCGGTCTGGAAATGTTGAAGACTCTCGAAAAGCGTGATTTTCCGGTGTCTTCGATAAAACTTTTGGCGTCTGCGCGGTCCGCGGGCAAAAAAATGAAGTTCAAAGGCGAAGAAATCACTGTGGAAGAACTGACTGAAAACTCCTTCAAGGGAGTTGATTACGCGTTGTTCAGCGCGGGCGGTTCCATCTCCGAGGCCTTCGCGAAAGCCTGTGTGGACAGCGGAGCGGTCATGATCGACAACTCCAGCGCGTTCCGCATGGTGGACACGGTTCCGCTGGTGATCCCGGAGATCAACGCGGAAGATGCGTTCAAGCATCAGGGCATCATCGCCAATCCGAACTGCACGACCGCGATCATGGCCGTGGCGGTCTATCCGCTGCATGTGGCGAGAAAAGTCAGACGCCTCGTCTGCTCCACCTATCAGGCGGCGAGCGGCGGCGGAGCTCCTGCGATGCAGGAACTGATCGACCAGACCCGCGCCATTCTGGAAGGCAAGCCGGCCGAAGTCAAAGTCATGGCCCAGCAGATCGCGTTCAACCTGTTCCCGCATATCGACGTGTTCAAGGAAAACGGCTACACCAAGGAAGAGATGAAGATGGTCAACGAGACCCGCAAGATCATGCATGCACCTGAAATGCAGATCACCTGCACCTCGGTCCGGGTTCCCGTGCTCCGCGCCCATTCCGAATCGATCAACCTGGAATTCGAAAGCGAGATCACTCCGGACGAAGCCCGCGCCATTCTGGCCAAAGCGCCGGGCGTCCAGGTGTATGACAATCCGGCTGAAAAACAGTATCCGATGCCGATCAACGTCACGGGCAAATACGATGTCCAGGTCGGACGCATCCGGCAGGATATTTCCCGCAATGACAAGCGCGGGCTGGATCTGTTCGTCAGCGGCGACCAGCTGCTCAAAGGCGCGGCACTGAACGCGGTCCAGATCGCGGAAGTGCTCAACCGCTGATTTTCCGTTTCGTGAATCATCAACGCTCCGGGGGACAT
>JAFYRS010000164.1 GCA_017546845.1 Akkermansia sp. | reverse complement strand
CCCCACAGGCAATGTGGCCTGAACAGGGCGGGTTCGCCCACGGCAGCGCCTACTTCCACCGCCGGGATACCCGCCACGGTGGTGTGCGGGCGCACATCGGAAAGCACCACGGAGGAAGCCGCCACCTTGGCGCACTCGCCCACCTCCACACGGCCCAGCACCTTGGCGCCAGCGCCGATGAGCACGCCACTGCGCACAATGGGGTGGCGCGCACCGCCCTTTTCTTTGCCGGTGCCGCCCAGGGTCACCTCGTGGAAGAGGGAGACATCATTCTCGATAATGGCGGTCTCACCCACCACGAAGCCGGTGCCGTGGTCGAGCAGCACGCCGCAGCCGATGCGGGCGGCTGGGTGAATATCGATGCCGAACACCTCGCTCCCCACGCTCTGGAAGAGCAGGGCGAGCATGTAGCGCTTCTGCTGCCACAGGATATGAGCCAGGCGGTAGGTGGCCAGCGCGTGGAAACCCTTGAAGAACATGAGCGGCTCCAGGGCGTTGTGGCAGGCGGCATCGCGGTCCACCACGGCCTTCAGGTCAGCAGCCATCATATCCACCGCCATGGGGTCGCTCTTGAGCAGGGAGCGGATGAGGGGTTCCAGGTCATCGCGCCCGATATCGCGGCGGGAAAGCTTGCGCGCCAGGCGCACGGAAACGGCCGTGGCCAGTTTGTTGCGGCTCAGCACCACATCATCCAGCAGGCCGGTGAGCTTGGATTCCTGCCCGGCGGCCTGTTCTGCAGCGGTGTAGATATCCTGCCAGATGCTCGCCGCGAGCTCCGGCTGCTGGGGCATCATTTTTTCCGGGCGTATCATGGGGGTGAGGAGGGGGACGGCGGTGAATCAGTCCACGCAGCACTCGCGCAGCATTTCATCCAGGCGGTAGGTCATTTCGGCCAGTGCTTCACGGGCGGGAGATTCGGGCAGCATCCAGAGCACCTCGCGGGCTTCCTCATTGCGGGAAAGTCCTTCCTCCACCGACAGGCGGATGGCCTCGGCAAAGGCCTCTGTATCGCGCAGGCGGGAGTAGTCAATCTCCTCGTGCTTCTCCACGCAGCTGCGGGTGTAGGCGGCCACATCATCGCTGGTGGATTCCATGAGGAAGAACACGGGCAGGGTAAGCTTGCCCTTTTCGTTATCTGTGCCCAGGGTCTTGCCGGCGGTGTCATCGCTGCCGGTCAGGTCGAGGCAGTCATCGTAAATCTGGTAAGAGATACCCAGCAGGGTGCCCATGCGGTTGAGCTGCTCAATCATCTCGTCATCCAGCCCCTGGAGGAAGGCTGCCCCCGCCATGGCCATGGCAAAGAGGGTGGCCGTCTTCTTGCGGATAAGCTCGTAGTAATCGGCGCGGCTCATGTCGATATCCCACAGGCGGGTGGACTGCTCCACCTCGCCCTCACAGAGGTCGCGCACGCCGGTGGCCATGCGGCGGATGAAGCGTGAATCGCCTATTTCCGCCCCCATCACCATGGCCTGGGCCAGCATGGAATCCCCCAGCAGCACAGCCAGTTCATTGCCCCAGAGGGCATTGGGCGTGGGCTGGTCGCGGCGCGTCTCGGCCTTGTCCAGCACATCATCATGCACCAGGGAAGCCATGTGCAGCATCTCCAGCATGGCGGCAAAGGTGGTGTGTTCCTCTTTGATGCCACCGGTAGCGGCTGCGGTGAGCAGCACCAGACCCGGGCGGATCATCTTGCCCTTGCCCTTGCAGACCTGGCGCATGTAATCGCGCATGTGCGGTGAGAAATGCCCGGTTTGAGCATCAATGGTATCGCGCACCTTCTGCAATTCGTCCTGAACGATTTGCATGTACGCTTTTCTCTGACGCAGTTTACTGAAGAATGGAAGGCCCATGAGAGTTGATAGAGATTCAGGGTAATGAGAATAAAACCCCTTGCAGCGGGAAGTTTAGCAGAGAAAATACCGCTTGGCAACCTTTTCCCCGCGCGCTGGCAGGAAAATCTGAACAGAAATATGATGTTATTGCCCGGCAGAGAGCAGAAAGTTCTTGTTTTGCGCGCCTGCTGTGTTAAATTGGTGACATGGATAAAGCCGGATTACGCCAGTGGGTCGAGCAGAATAAGCAGGAAGGCGAGGAAATCGTGTGGGCAGGCAGCCCGCGTCTGGTGTTCATGCGCGGTTTGTTTCTGACCCGTGTGCTGCCCGGGCTGGTGCTGCTGGGCGTGGCTATCTGGTTTCACATCGGTGCCCCCGGTATTCCGCTGCCGCAGTGGGCCATGTTCCTGACGGCGGCTTTTCCCAAGGAAGTCGTGTTTCTGATAGCGGTGCTGCTGCTCACGGTGCCGCCGCTGCGCGCCTACATGCTGCGCCACACGCGTTACATCATCACCACCCGCCGGGTCATCAAAGCGCGTATCTTCACCAGCCGTGTGCGCCAGTGGCCGCTGGAAGTAGTTGCCAGAGCCCGCCGCATTGATTACAGGGACGGCCTCTCTTCGTACATCTTCGATGACTGGGAGGACACCCCCCACCGCCATGAGCGCATCAGCCGCGGTATCTATTTTGTGACGCCGGAGTTCCGCGAAGCGCTGGAAAAGGCAGAATGCAGAAGGCAGAAGGCAGAATGATAAGCTTGTGCACCGCCTCCCGGCGGTGCCGGAAAAGAAAACCCGCCTGAGAGCATCTCAGGCGGGTTTCCCATTGCTTCGCGCCGGCGTGTGGCGGCGCGCTGACGGAATATTCTGCATTGCAAATGCTAATTCTTAATTATTACACTTTTTTTGCTATACAAAGTACCGTAAATTCGATAGAGTGAACGCACTCTTTTTTCATCATGAAGCTTCATCTTCCTCTTTTACTGCGTAAAAATGTGTTAGCTGCGTGTGTAGCTGCAGTGTGCGTAACCGAATCAGCGTATGCAGGTGTTCGTCATCCGGATGTCCTGCTGGAAACGTATACGGATTTCGGGCAGAATAAAGGACGTTATGTTGTCGGGAATCAGGTGAATGCATTGTTGCAACACATTCGTGAAACGGAGGGAGGAATCGCTGTTCCCTACACGGATGGTCAGCCCGATTACATTATCTCCAACGAGCAGGGGATGATTAATTTCAGTGCCGCCGTTGATGGCGGACCAGATGTTGCCATCGGGCCTAATTACATTGCAACGGTAGCTCACAATGGTTCTAACAGCGCATCCTACGGAAATAGAATTGTTGGCTCGGAACATGCGTTGAATTACCAGGCTATCGATATCCGGAATACCGGATTTCGTCTGATTGCCAAGGATGGTTGCTGGGGTGGAAGTCATGACTACATGCTGCAGCGCCAGAGTAAGATTCAAACGGATGTAATCTGGAATCCGATCAGTACGATTACAGATGCAGATGAGATGAAAGGGCAATACCTGTACCACGCTGGTGGCGGTACCATGTCCGATTGGGTGGATGGAAAAACCATCGGTACAGCAGGTGCCTATGTTTACATTATAGGTGGTATTGTCAAGGTGGTGAGCGTTGCGAAGTTTGCTGATCCGGAATGTTTCGACCTTAATCAAAACATGTTCTATGGGAAGTTGCAGCAAGAAGGAGCTACTGCAGATAACCCTATACCGAATGGTATCCAGCACGGCGATTCCGGTAGTCCTGTGTGGATATACAATGAGAAAACACAGCAATATGAGTATGTAGCTGCTCAGTCTGCTGGTTCTGGTTCTTCGAATGTTGCACGTGGTAATACCGCGTGGACCCAGAAGACGATGGATTCGTTTGATGTCCACGTGGATATGAGCCAATCAAACCATGCTGTTTATCTGAATGCCATTGATACCAAAGGAGAGACCATTGAGATGGACGGCTACAGTACAACCATCTGGACTGGTTCGGTTAAAAACGAAAACGGAGATGAAATAGTTACCCATAAGGGATTGCAGACAGGTTTGAATACCTGGGCGGACTTGTCTGATTTGAAGGATAAGCAGAACTGGTACGCCTACGACGCCGGCACAAGTTCCTCGGGCAAGTTGCTGCAGAGTATTCCTGATTTGTTCTACAACGAAAATCTTGTTTTTACCACTGCCGGGGATAAACAGGCCAACATAGTTCTGAATGATACGGTGGATTTGGGGATTGGTTATGCAGAGTTTCACGGCGGTTCCTTTGTTATCAGCTCCCAGACGGTAGATGAAGATGGTGTTCAGATTTCAGAAGGGAATCTGTTCAATCATTCCGGCTATGTTATTAATGAGGGAGCAGAGGTGCACCTCCACTTGGTGAATCCAGCTGATTACATGACGGAGTGGCGCAAGATTGGCGCTGGCAATTTGTACATTGATGGCACAGGAGATACAAACGCTCTGTTGAATGTGGGTGGCAGCGGCAGAACTTACCTCCAGCAGCAGGATGGTTATGCGGCATACAATGTTCTGGTCAACACAGGTGCCACAGTTGTCATACGTGATACTTCTCAGATTGTGAGAGATTTCACGTTCGGTTCCGGTGGTGGCACGCTGGATATGAACGGCAACAGCATGGACTGGTACAGGACAGCAGAAGAAGTTGCCGATGCATCCCGTTTCTCTATCAATGCCCTTACAGAGGAAGCCCTGATTTCCAATAGCAGCGGAACTGCAACATTGGTGTACCGGGAAGCAGGAAATGACCAGGTGTACCTGGGTTCTTTCTCTGATTCCGAAGACGGTTCACTCACCATAGATTATCAGGGAAATGGAATCTGGAATCTGCACAGTATCCACACGGATTTGAGTCACAACAGCGCCAGTGGGTTCATCGTCAGCAATGGCAAGGTTGTGTTGTCGGGCAGCAATACAGTTCATGGCATGGGGTCTGCAACGGCTACAAATGCAGATCGTCTCGTGAAGTTGAATGACTGGCACTATGCGGATGCCGCCATGGATGTAACCGTGAAATCCGGTGCAAGCTTTGAGCTGGGCAGTCATGCCCGCCTGACGGGCGATGTAAGCGTGGAATCCGGTGGTACCTACATCATGCGTGAGGGGGTGCATTCGCGGTATGAATATGTGGAAGGCGGTGCCCGCCTGGAAGACACCTACCAGTATGCAGCGTTCTATGGACAGAAGGGCAACGTGAATCTGGCAGAAAATTCCTCTTTCCAGATTGCCTACAGCGAGGGGACTACCACTGCGGCTACATTTGCCGGGAATATCCGCGGCGCTGGTGATGTAAGTGTGAATCTGAGTACCAGTGCAGCTTACCTCATCCTGGAGGGGGATAATTCCTTCTCCGGCCGGAAGACGTTGCTCTCAGGTGGTCTGGTGGGTGATATGGAGACTTCTCTTGGCGATACAACTGCCCACAAGTGGGTGCTGGGCGACCGCGCCTGGATTGCTTCCCATGCTGACACGGCTCAGGAATTGCTCGACCGCGTGGATGGCTCTTCCACGGGCACCCTGGCGCTTTCTGCTGATACGGAACAGAAGCTTGATTTGAGCGGCCACCAGAATCTGTACCTGGGGGCAGAGGAAGGTAAGACGGTGAACTATGGTGCTGTGGGTACCACAGAGACGCTGGAAGCCGTGCAGCAGGATGCAGAGGGGAACTACGTCTGGAAACTGGGCGGCGGCGGCGGCACGCTGAATGTCAACTACCAGCTGAGCGGGAATTATGACCTGCTGCTGGGTGCAGAATCAACATCTACCGGCTATGTGTACCTGGGCAACGCAGCAAATGATTTTACTGGCAATATCATCTTCAATAGTCAGGGTATCAGGCTGGGGTTTGCATCCGGAGCGCTGGGTACTACCACGCTGAATCTGATATACGGCTGTGGTGCAGTCGTGCTTCATGGAGCAGATATTTCCAGCCTGAGCACTGATTCTGCCGGTATTCTTCTTCTGGATAATCAGCCGGGTGGGGTGGACGTCAGTTCTCATGCTCAATTAGCTCTGGGGGCTTCTGTTGATACGCGGTATGCCGGCAATATCACAGTAGGAGAGGGGCAGGCCTACCGGTTCAGCGTGATGGAAGCTGTCACCCTTACTGTGGGTACCCACCTTACTGCCGGGCATGATGTCATCATCGATGCCCAGGGATATTCCGGGGGCACAGTGATTCTGAGAAACACAAAAGCGGTGAATGGTGCGGTAAGCATCATGGGACACCAGGAGGGAGACGGCGGCGGTATCACCCTGGGGCTGGTGGCAGATAATGCCCTGGCGAATGCTTCTTCTGTGTCGGTGCAGAATGCCTGTGTGCTGGATATTGCAGATACCTTGCAGACCTTCAGTAAGATAGATTCGCAGGCCGGCAGCCTGCTGGTGGGTGCAGAGGGCAGCGCTGTTCTGATTGGTTCGGCTGCAGACTCTGCGTTGCATGGCAGTATCCAGGTAGACCAGCTGCAGAAAACCGGTACAGGAACGCTGGTGCTGGGTGCAGAAGGTAACCAGTGGAATACCTTTACAATCCGTGAGGGCAAGGTTGTTCTTGCAGCAAATGAAGCACTTTCGGTCAGCGGTACGACTGTAGTTCAGAGCGGAACAACACTGGACTTGAACACGCCGGATAACACCAGCAGCGGTGGCAACATTATGCGCTCTATCAGTGGCCATATCCTTCTGGATGGTGGTCTGCTGCTGACAGGAACCGCCGCCACCGATGACTACACCAGAATGATGGGCCAGCTGGGCGTAACAGCTGGAAAATCTGCCATTGTGCGTGGAAACCACCTGGAGCTGACCAGCGGTACGCACAACAGCACCGGCGGCACCCTCCAGCTGGAACTGAAGCAGCTGATTCTCAACAGTGGCTCTGCTCAGTACATTGGTGGCCTGGTGGATATTGCCACCAACATGACCTTGTTCAGTGCGGCAGGCAAAGATGATATGCTGAAGCGTTTTGACCACATCAACCTGGGAAGTGGCAGGACGCTGACGGTGGACGAGGAAACCTGGAATACCATCTGGCAGTTTGATAAATTGACAGGTTCGGGTGATATTGACTGGCTGTCAAACACCCACCATAGCCGGACAGCCCTCATGATTATTGGCGGCGCTGGTGAATTTTCCGGAAATATCAGCCTGAATCGCTACCGCAATGAAGCCGCACGCACGCACCAGGCCTACCTGCAGATAAATGGCAATTCGGCGGTGAGAGACGCTGCTATAGACCTGCAGGGCCGTGTAAATTCCTATGCTACTCTGGCATTGAATGCAGATGAAGTTCACCTCCGGGGACTTTCCGGCAATGCCTATACGCATGTGATGCTGGGCGAAGCACCGGCTGGTGAGAACTCCGCAGAGCGGACCAGTGCCCCCGCCTCTACCCGCAGCAGTACGCTGGTGCTGACCGGCGGGGGGAATTATACGTTCAGCGGCACGATCGGCGTGGCTGAAAATACGGCTGAGCAGGCGCTGAGCATTGTGAAAACCGGCACAGGCAGCCAGACTTTCAATGGCGCACACGCTGTGCTGGGTGATGTGAGCGCTCTGCAGGGGACCTTGAATATCACCACAGCCACGGTGCATGGCGATGTGGTTTTGGCAGCTGGAGCCAACCTGACACTGGGGAATACCTTTGTGCTGGGTGAAGGAAAATCATTCACCGTGCAGGGAAATGCCTCTGCCACCACAGCCGCCACCTTTAACAGCACCCTGGTGCTGGATGGCGGTGTGCTGAACCTGGATATGGGCAGCCTGGCAGCAGGTACTGCTGCGCTGAACCTGACCCAGGGTGCCAGAGTTGAATCCGGTGTTGTGCTGAACCTGAGAAATGCCGGCATTCTGAAAGATGGAAGCACGTTCACGCTGATATCCGGCAGTGGCAACTGGGCTGACCTGGCAGGGAACCTCACCATTAACGGGGTGGATTATTTATCTGCCAGCCTGGTGGGCTCATCTGAAGGTCTACGCTTATCTTTTACGGCCAATGAGGAATATGCCGTCTGGAATGGAACGGCTGAAAACAAGACCTGGAGTGCCAGCCATTTTGGTGGGCAATCCCAGCTTACCGCTCCGAATTTTGTCTTTACCGATGCGGGGGCGGGCAATGAGGTACAGGTAGAAGGGACCTTCGCCGCGGGGAAAGTCATTTTCAACTCTACAGAAGATTACAAGGTTGATGCCGCCGCTGCCGGTGCGCAGGTGACCGTGGAAACCATGGAGCAGAATGGCAGCGGAACCACAACGCTGAGCTCTGCCGTGAAGGTGACGGGGGATACGCTTATCAATGATGGTACCCTGGTGCTGGAAGATACGGGGATTCTGCATGGCTCTGTATCGGGCCGGGGGACGCTTGAAATCGACTGGGGTAAAGGCAATGAGGGGCGGGTTTCCCTGCAGGAAATAGGCGGGCTCTCATTGGCCAGCGGCACTTTGCAGGCCTATGCGGCAGACTTGGGAGGGATGAAATCCCTGAAAATGGCATCGGATGGCAGATTTGCCATCACATCCAATGAGAATAATACCTTGTCTGTTGAGTTGCAGGCAGCTGGTGGTAGCCTTTCTAAATCGGGCAATGGTACATTAACGTGGAATGTCAGCATGGCTTCAGGCACACTCGATACCGTGGAGGTGTCAAATGGTGCGCTGGTGCTGAACTTAGCCGGGGGTGAGCTGGGTATATCCTCTGCCACCGGTGACAAACTGAAGAAATGGGGTGAGGGAACGCTGTCCATCGGTTCGGGTACGCTCTCATCACTGGAGACGGTAGGCGGTGTGACGAATATTAACGGCGCGCTGTCCATGAGTGGCCAGTTCTCCATAGGCAAGGGGGAAGTGAACCTGATTAATGGCGCAGATGTTACCATTAATCAGTATACTGCCGGCAATACGAATGATTATAATCCCTCTGTTGTCACTATCGGGGCAGGCGCTTCCCTGACGGTGAATGGCAGTAATGATGAGGATGAAACGAACGCTTCCTTCCTGCTGGCGCATTGGAAGCAATCTGGATCAACCCTGGTGCTGGATGGTGGCGCGCTTACGGCGCAGAATACCCGCATGCTGATGGGTTGGAACTCCGGTGGCTGCTTTGAGGCCCTTGCCGGCACGGCAGATCTGAAAGGTCTGAGATTCTCCTCACAGCGCGGCAATGCCGACAGTTTCATCCTGGGGGCGGCAGAGACCGGCAGCGCTATTATCAACATCGGCTCCGGCGGCATTACCGGCATGGGTAGCAACGACACGGTGCAGCTG
>JAFYRS010000163.1 GCA_017546845.1 Akkermansia sp. | reverse complement strand
ATCCTGCCCTTTGGGCAGGACGATATCGGCACCTTGTGCCGACGATATCCGCTCCTACTGAGCGGACGGGGTGGCTCCAGTCCGAACGCAGTGAGGATATCGTCTGCGGCAACGCCGCAGATATCGTCCAGCTCCGCTGGATTTCGTCCTTGCCCGACAGGGCAAGGATTTCGTTTACCGGAATCATCTAGATTATATTTCCCCAATCATTGGGAAATGGTTCGGCCTTGCTTCATGGGAAACGATATCCTCACTTCGTTCGGGCGAAATCCTGCCCTTTGGGCAGGACGATATCGGCACCTTGTGCCGACGATATCCGCTCCTACGGAGCGGACGGAGAGGGAGCAGCAATACCCGAGCAGCGGGGGCAGGCCTCAACGCGGTGGCCGGGGGAGATTTCGACCATGGGCGGGCGCTCGGTGAGCTGGTCTGTGGGAATGCCCATGCGCTGGCAGAAGCGGCAGCCCTGCACCTGGTGGCGGATGGAGGCCACATGCCCGGGGATGGAGGGCAGCAGGGTCTTGCGCACATGGTGGCGGCGGGGAATGGAGGCCAGCAGTGCCTTGGTGTACGCGTGCACGGGATTGGCAAAAAGCTCGTCCACGGTGGCGCTTTCCACGATGCGCCCGGCATACATGACCAGCACGCGGTCGCAGTGCTGGGCAATCACGCCCAGGTCATGGGTGATGAGCAGCGAGGAAGCGCCCAGGTCCTCATGCAGCTCGCGCAGCAGGGCCAGAATCTGCTGCTGCACGGTGACATCCAGCGCGGTGGTGGGTTCATCGGCAATGATGAGCTCCGGCCTGCAGGCCAGGGCCATGGCAATGACCACACGCTGACGCATGCCGCCGGAAAGCGCACCGGGATACTGGTTGGCGCAGAGTTCCGGGCTGGGAATCTTCACGCGGCTGAGCAGGTTAATGGCTTCCACCCAGGCGGCTTCGGCCGTCATTTCGCGGTGCAGCATCAGGGTTTCGGCAATCTGGTCGCCAATGGTGTGCACGGGGTTGAGCGCGCTCATGGGCTCCTGGAAGATGAAGCCCACACGCCCGCCACGCAGCTCGCGCAGGCGGCGGTGGGACATGGTGGTCACTTCCTCGCCGTCCATAAGGATACTCCCGGAAACGATTTTCCCGTTGGGCTGGGGCAGCAGGCGCACCAGGCTCATGGCGGTCACGCTCTTGCCGCAGCCGCTCTCGCCCACAATGCCCACGCATTTGCCACGCGGTATCACGAAGCTGATGTCATCCACCGCGCGCGACAAGCCGCGTTCTGTCTCGAACGCGACGCTCAGGTTCTTCACTTCCAGAAAATTCTCAGCACTCATGAGGCAAGGTCGGTTTCAGTGGCAGGCAGGGGGATTTCCACCTCCAGCGCCGGGAAAGTCTTGTTGCTGTGGCGATGACGCAGGGTTTCCTCCTTCATCTTCTCGTCAATCCAGTAGAGGTGGCTGTCCAGCGGGTCGTAATAACGCGGCGGGCAGAAGCGGCATTCCGGTTCATCCGGCCAGCAGAGCCAGCGCCACTGCGCAAAGCGCCAGTACGAGGTGGTCCACCCAGGCACCCAGGCAAGGGTGGAGGCAATCAGCTGCTGGGCCTGGTGGTGCGCCGCCACGGCCTCTGCCTCTGTGGTGGCCGCCTTGCAGGCCAGTATGGCGCGGTCGAGCGAGGGGGAGTTCGTGGCGGTGATGTTCGATGTACCGGGCAAGGGCGCGCCATCCGCATTGAAGGCGTAGGCCGAATCAAAGAAGGGCGCGGGGTCCGGCAGGGGCGGTGAGAAGCCCCAGGAGAAAATGGCCGCCTGGTACTGCTTGTTCCTCACGCGGGAATAATGCACGGTATCATCCACCTGCTCAATGCGCAAATCGAGCCCGCAGTTGGCGGCTTCCTCGCGCAGGATGTTCATGCAGTTGGTATAGAGCGGGTCAATGCGGCTACTGATGACCACCTGCAGGCGCGTGCCGTCGGGCTTGCAGAGAATGCCGTCCGGGCCGACCTCGGTATACCCGGCGCGGGCAAAGCACTCGCGGGCCTTTTCCGGGGAATAGGGCAGCGCCTTGATGCTTTCGTCCGTGTACTGGCCGAAGCCGGAGAAATACGAACCCAGGCGGGTGTAATCCCCGCGGAAGACGGTATCGAGCACCTGCTGCACGTTCAACGCATGGTGGAATCCGCGGCGCATCATCTTCTCATTGAAAGGCGGCTTGGCGCAGTTCAGGTGGAAACCAAAGCAGTTGCGCGGCCAGATGTTGCTGAAGTGCACGCGCTGAATCAACCCGCGGTGCACCGGGTCCATTTCCAGCCCTTCGTACCAGATATCCGCCTCGCGGGCGTTGAACACATCCAGCTGCCCCAGGCGGAACAGCTCACGCACCTTGGTATTCTCCGAAACAAACTGGTACACAATGTGCTCCACGTTGCAGGAATAGCGCGTATATTTGCGTTTTGCCGCCCACCAGCCGGGCACGCGGATGAGGCTCACCTGGCGGCCCATAATCACATCGTACGGGTTAACGGTGTAGCCGCCGGTGGTGGGAGCCACGCGCCACAGGTAGCGGGTGGGGTAATCCGGGCCGAACTCAGCATAGAAAGCCGTGCAGCTGGGCGGCAGAGAGGCATAGAACGGCGCATACGGGCGCGCTGCCGCCAGGGTCACGGCCAGGTACTGGTTGCCATACACCTCAATGCGGGAGAAATTGCCCATGTAGTAGTCGTTATAGAACGGCTCCATGCTGTAGGGCGAGGTGCGCACATAGAGCGAGGTGATGAAATCGCGCGTGGTCAGGCGGGAACCATCCGAGAAGCGGGCGGCTTCATCAATGTGGAAATAAACCGTGCGGCCATCCTTCGACACGGCCCAGCGGTCAGCCGTGCCGGGAATCAGTTTTCCCGTGCCGGGGTGCAGGCGGATGAGCGGGATATCAATATCATCGTACAGATAACGGCGGAAAGCGTTGTTACTATTTGGCCCGAACACGCGGAACGTGCTGGGGAACGAACGCTGCAGCGCCAGGCGCAGGGTGCCGCCTTTGCGGGCCTTGGGGCTGCCCAGCTCCGGCTGGTCCATCCCGTCGTGCCACTCCAGATCCTCCGGCAGCTCATTTTCACGCCGGAACACCAGGTAATCCCCCTGCTCTGCGCGGCGGCTCAGGTTCATGAGGTTCTGCCAGGTGTTCTGGAAACGGGTGCGGGCGCGCTGCTGGCGGGAGCTGCCGGGGGCAGAGGTCAGGTATTGCACCATGGCGGCCTCGCAGGTGTTGCGGCTTTCCTCCAGATTCTCCTGCACGTACTCCCGCACGCGCGTATTCCAGCGCTCCGGGAACCCGGCAAAGCCCGGCGGCATCTGCCAGCGTTTCGTGTACATGGGCACATCATCGGTCTCCGCAAAGCCCATCGGCAGGGTCAGGTCAGACGGGTGCTGCCACTCCAGCCCCAGCGCGGCACCATCGTCATCGCACGCAGTGAACAGGGCACTGCCCAGCAGCGCGGTAAAACCGAGCAGCAGGCAGCGGCACATCTTGCGGAGGGAAGGCATCATGGTTTCTCGATTATTCGTAATAGGAATGGCGCCGCGGGTCCGAGGCTTCGCGCACGGCCTCGCCAATGAACGTAACGATGAGCAGCGTACCCACCAGCGCCACGAAGGCACTCGATACCACCCAGGGTGAAGAAAGTTTCGACAAGCCGTCATTCAGCAGGCGGCCCCAGCTGGCGTACGTATCCGGCAGGCCGAAGCCCAGGTAGTCCAGCGAGGCAAGCGACAAAATCAAGGCCGCCACGCTGAATGGCATCAGCGTCACCACAATACCACGCAGGTTCGGCAGGATATGGCGCAGCAGGATATGCGTGGTGCCCGCGCCCATCACCTTGGCGGCGGCCACGTAGTCGCGCGTCTTTTCCTTCATGGTGGCTGTGCGCACCAGGTAGGTCATGTGCATCCACCCGAACATGGCCAGCAGGCTCAGAATCAGGAACAGCCCGCGCAGCTCCAGCGGCACCAGGTCAGACACAATCATCACCACGAACAAGAACGGCAACTGCGAGAGGATTTCAATGAGACGCTGGGTCACGAGGTCAAAGCGCCCGCCGAAATAGCCCATGAGCATACCCACCGTGAGGCCGATGAAATAAATCAGCGGCAGATACAGCAGCGCTGCCTTGATATTCACCTGCAGGCCACCGTACAGATACGCCAGGATATCCGCCCCCTGGCTGTTGGTTCCCAGCAGGTGGTTGCCCGTGAACGGCGGCGCCGGGTGGTAATAAATCTTGCACTCACTGCCCGCCGGGGTCAGCTGCAGAAACTGCTTGCTGTCCAGTGCGCCGCGGCAGTGCTCCTCCACCAGCTGACCTTCGCGGTACATGGCAGAATACACTTCCGTGCGATTGCGCAGCCAGCCCTGCACATGGCCATCCGGCACGCCGCGGCGGAAACGCTGGCGGATATGCGGCTGCCCATCTGCATACAAACGGCAGGCCAGGCCATTGTACGGGGAATCACCATCATACAGCACCCCGTCACGCCACTCCAGCGGCTCGGAGGGAAACGGCGCGGCATCCATCACCGGGTCATAAGGCACCAGCGGCATGATGACAAAGCCCTCCACCCCCGGGCGGCCCAGGCGCTCCTTCAACGCGCGGTAATCCGTCTCTGCCTTGGCAGCCGCACCCTTGAGGCCGAACGTAGCCCCCGGCAGCACCGCGCGGGTCAACGCCGGGCTGTACACATGGCCATCATACACCACCAGCAGCGCCCGCTTGCCCACCAGACACTGGTCCAGCGCCGCCAGCAGCATGATGCACCCGAAGGCAATAAGCGACCAGTAACCGCGGCGAATCTTCTTGAAACGCTGCACCTGCTGGGCATATTTCGGCGGCAGACGCAGGCTGGAGCTCCGGCGCACCAGCAGGTACACCCCCGCCAGCATGGCCAGGCACACGCACAGCCACCCGAACCAATGCAGCTTGCCATCCACCGCCAGCCAGGGCAGCAGCTCGCCGCGGCAACTCAGGCAGGGCACATCGCGGCTCACCGTAAACGGCCACGAAAGCGTAGGCAGCAGCCAGCCGTCCAGCTCCCCGAGTGCACTCATCAGGGCAGCCAGTATCAACAACAACGCTATGAGGTTCTTGGTCATCACTCAAATCGCACTCGCGGGTCTACCAGCGCCACCAGCAGATCAGACAGCAGGTTACCGATAATAATCAGAACAGAAGTGAGCAGCAGCGTGCCCATAATCAGCGAATAATCCTTATCCATGAGCGCCTGGAAACTCAGCATACCAAAGCCCTGGATATCGAACACGCGCTCAATGAGAATCGACCCGCCCACCACGGTGCAGATGACGCTGCCCAGTGTCGATACAATCGGAATCACCGAATTGCGGAACGCATGCCGCCACACCGCATGCCGGAACGATACGCCCTTTGACACCGCCGTGCGCACATAATCCGCCGCCAGATGCTCCATGAGGTTGTTCTTCATCATCATGGTCGTCACCGCAAAGGTAGACACCACATAGCACGAAAGAGGCAGCACCGTGTGCATGGCCAGGTCGCAGAGCTGCTCCTTGAATGACATCCACTCATACCCCGGGCTCACCAGACCATACAGCGGGAACCACTCCAGACGAGCCCCCAGATACACCAGCAGCACAGCCCCCAGCGCAAACCCGGGCACCGCATACCCCACAAAAATCAGCACACTGCTCACGCTGTCGAACGTGCTGCGGTGCCACAACGCCTTGAACACCCCCAGCGGTATGCTCACCACATACGTGATGAACGCCCCCAGAAGACCGAAATACAGCGAAACCGGCAGGCGATCCAGCATCATACGCATCACCGGCTCATTATACTTGTACGAAAGCCCGAGATTCCCCTGCAGCACCCCCTGGAATGACTGCCGGCTTGCCACGGCGCGCCAGCGGCGGCAGGCAGGGCTCTTTGCCAGCTCTGCCAGCGCTGCCTCATCCGTAATCCCCCGGCGCGCCCCCAGACGCTCTGCCCGGTCTGCCGGAGATTCCAACCGCACCTGCCAATCCTCCTCCTGCATCCACTCCGGCGCCAGATACTGCGGCACCATTCCATCCCGTGTCACCTCCAGCGCCGTGGCATGCCCGCTGGTGGAAACAATCGTCACCGAGGCCACGCCGGCATCATTAAACTCAGCCTTGGCAATCTCCACCGCACGCGGCAGCACCCCCAGCCACTGCAGATACGCCTTCCAGATAGGCTCCTGCAGATTAAAAAGCTCCTCCAGGCGCTCCAGGTCATCATTCCCCAGCCGCGCCGTTACCTGCCCCACCGTCTTCTCCCCGCTCAACGCACCAATCGCCTGCTCCTGCAGCATGCGCTCCACCGGCCCACCCGGCACCATGCGCGTCAGGAAAAACACCAGAAAGGTGATACCTATCAACGTAACAGGCATCATCAACAAACGTCTGATGATATAATAGCGCATAAATGGGGAACTCGCGCCATTCTACTCCTTTCTGCGCCACCTTGCAAGTTCCTATTCTGGCTTGCTAACAGAATTATTACCACATGTGTCCCAAAGTTTCATTAGAACTGCTTTCAAATTCTTGTAGCACAGCTAATTGACAATACGCTGCTAGATTGTAATTTATCGGCGAGCGT
>JAFYRS010000017.1 GCA_017546845.1 Akkermansia sp. | reverse complement strand
GCTGGCGGCGCGCGTGTTGCGCCTGCCTTCGTATTCCGGCTGGTCAGGCAGCGCCTGCGGCGTATCGGTACTCGTCTTGACCGTGGGTTTCTGCTCTTGCGGCGCTTCGGGCTTCTGTTCAGCGGCGGGCTGCTGTTTTGGGGCAACATCAGCCTTTTTCCGGGCTGCTGTGCGCACCACCTTCACTGCCCGTGACTTGTGCGCTACTCTGGCCCGCTTTACTTTCTCCTGCGGAGGCAGCAGCAGGAGAAGCAGTCCCAGCACCCCATGCAGCAGAAGCGAGAGTGCTACGCAGAGCAGCACCCGCCCGAATCGATTCTGCAGCTGGGAATTCACGATTCCCTATTCTGCCACGCCAATCAGCCCGGCACAAGTGGGCAGATTGTCTTAATCATTGTTAGCTAACAGTGATACACTGGCGGAAGGTTGTGGGGTATAATGCGTACATGAACCCGAAAATCGTTGCAGCTGTCAATAAGCAAATCAAGCTGGAGTTTGAATCTGCTTTCCTCTACCTCGCCTTTTCCGGCAATCTGCGGCAATATGGTCTGCCGGGCATGGGGCATTGGATGCGCGAGCAATACCGCGAGGAATGCGGGCATGCGCTGCGCTTTGTTTCCCACCTGGAAAACCGCCGTGCCCGCGTTATCATTCCCGCGGTGAATGCCCCGGTGTATGAGTGGAATACCCCGCTGGATTTGTTCCGCCTTTCGCTGGAGCATGAGCGGTTGATTACGGCCTCGATTCACGAGCTGCTGACCCTCTGCCGCGAGGAAAAGGAATATGCCACCCAGTGCCTGCTGTTTGACTACGTGAAGGAGCAGGTGGAAGAGGAACTTCAGGTGGAGGAGATTGTGGATATCATGACCCTCTGCGGCTCCCGCATTGATGAGTTGCTGAGCCTCGACCAGAAGCTGGCTGGCCGCAGCACCCAGGTGTGGGAGTGAAAACGTTCGCCGCAATAGCGGCGAATATCGTTGACGCAGAGCGTCAATATCGTTGTGGCGCAGTCACAATATCGTTGGCCGCAGGCCAATATCGTTATCCGCTCCAGCAAGAGCCATCACGTTTCCCAATCATCGGGAAACACACCACCAATGGTTATATCGGGAAAACGATATTCAGCCCGTCCGGGCTGAACGAAATTGCGCTGCGCGCAACGATATTACGGCTGCGCCGTAACGATATTCGCGCCTGCAGGCGCGAACGTCAGCAGCTCACGCAAAAATCAATATCGTGTAGGGTGGCGCGGTGCATGCCGAGGGCCTGCACCAGCGTGCGCAGGAGCTGCAGGGAGCCGGCGGCGTCAAAGAGGGCATCGTGCCAGCGGGAATGGGCGGCATCGCGGATGAGGTCGCTCACCTGGTGGGTGATGCCCAGCGCCTCGCAGAGGGTGGAGAGGGCGTGGTCCTGCAAATCGGGAGCCGCCTGGCGCGCGAGGGGGAGGGTATCAACCCAGGGGCCGAAGCCGTGGCCGGGAAATGCTTTCAGAAAGCGTTTCTCGGTGGCGGGGTTGTGCCCCAGCACCACTGCGCCGCGCAGCATGTCGCGGAGCTGCGGCCAGAGTTCGGTGAAGGCGGGGGCTCCGCGCAGCATGTCGGTGGTGATGCCGTGCACTTTGGCGGCGCTCCAGCGCACCGGGCGGTGGCAGGCAATGTAGCTGGTGAAGAGTTGCGGGCTGTCGGAAAAGAGCTTTTCCACGCGCACAATGCCAACCTGCACCGGGCAATCGGTCTCGCCCGGTGCGGTGCCGGCGGATTCAAAGTCGATGGCCGCCCAGCACAAATCTTCCAGCGCAGTAGTGTTCACGGAACTTATTTCTTTTCCCAGCCGTGGATGGCCTTCATTTCGGCGCAGAGGGCTTCGTAATCGCAGGTAAGGAACTTGCCGTCGCGGTAGAGTTCCTGGCCATCGACCACGGTAAGCTTGTTTTCCAGCCCGGTGGCGGCGTACACAATGTTGGAGACAATGTTGTGCATCGGCTGCATGTTGGGCGTGGTGAGGTCCAGGGCAATGAAGTCAGCCTTCATGCCGGGTTCCAGCGTGCCGATGAGTGGTTCGTGCAGGGCATCGGAGCCGCCGCGGGTGGCCATGTCCAGCGCGGTCTGGGCGGGGCAGGCGGTGGAATCAAGGTTCTGCACTTTCTGCAGCAGGCTGGCCATGTACATTTCGCGCACCATGTTCTGGGCGTTGTTGCTGGCGGGGCCGTCTGTGCCCAGCGCCACGGGGATGCGGTAGCGCTGCATGGCACCGATGGGGGCCACGCCGCTGGCCAGCTTCATATTGCTGGCGGGGTTGTGCACCACGGCGCAGCGCCCCTCGCTGAGCAGCTCCATATCGCGCTCATCTGCATGCACCACGTGGAAGAAGGTGGCATCCGGCTGCAGCAGGCCCAGGCTCTCGCAGTAGGGAATGGGGCGCATGCCGAAGCTCTGCAGGCAGGTCTGGGTTTCGCTTTCCGTTTCAGCCAGGTGCATGCCGAAGAGGGATTGCGTTTCATCGGCCAGGGCGCGGCACTTGGTGAGCAGATCCGGGTTGGTGGTGTAGGGGGCGTGGGGCAGGATGGCCTGGCGGATGCGCGGGTGGCCTTTCCATTCCTCTGCCTGGGCGCGCACGAGGTCGAAGTAGGCCTCAGCATCGCGGCAGGTGAGGCTGGGGAAGAACTGCGTCACGCTTTCGCCCATGACAGCGCGCATGCCCAGCTTATCCGCCGCGCGGAACACGCTGCGCTGGTGCATGTACATATCGTAGAATGCGGTGGTGCCGGTGCGTATCATTTCTGCCAGGGAGAACATGGCCCCCAGCTCCACCAGTTCGGGGGTGAGCTTCGCCTCTGCCGGGAAAATATCCTGCGTGAGCCAGTCCATGAGCGCCTTGTCATCGGAATACCCGCGCAGCAGGCTCATGGAAATATGCGTGTGCGCATTGATGAGGCCGGGCATGATGACGGCGTGCCCCAGGTTCACACGGCGGCACTCCGGGAAGAGGATTTCGAGCAGATCGGTATGCCCCACGCTCAGGATGCGGCCATCCTCCACCGCCACGGCGGCGTTCCGGATGATGTCGCGCGCATCATTCTGCGTGACCACGTAATCGGCTGTGTACAGGGAAATCATAAGCTTGTTTTGCGTGTTTTACCAGAAGAGGCCGGCGCAGGTGCAGATGGCCAGCCCGTAGACGAAATTGAACACCGCTATGCCGGAAATGAGGGCAGGGCGCTGCACCAGCCAGGCGGCCCAGTCGCGGAAGAGGTAGGGCTTGCCCACCCAGAACATGGCCACGGTGAGCACAGGATACCACCACAACGGGATGAGGATACGCGTGGCGGGGTCTTTCATGAAGGCTGCGCTCATGGGCACGATGGCCAGCAGCAGCAGGAAGAAGCCCAGCGCGCGGGCAAAGAGCTGTTCTTTGGCCATGCTGCTCATGATGAACCAGATGACCGGGCAGAGCAGCAGCAGGATGCCGCGGAAGTTCTCAAACTCAAACAGCGGCATGCAGAGCGCGTTCCAATCTGCCTTGAAGAGCAGCAGTGCCACCCAGAGGAAATCGATGCCCAGAAGCACGGTGCCGGCGCTGCTTTTGGCGTGGACACCTGCCAGCTGGCGGCGGAATTTCTCCGGGCAGAGCAGCACATACAGGCTCAGCAGCATGAGAATCATGCCCATAGCAAAGCCGGTGGGCGCAAGGGAAAGTGTTTCGTAGATATGCATGGCTGTTTATGGGTGGGAATTAGTCGTCTAAATCGTCGTCCTCATCAGAGGGAATCGGGTCATATTCAATCCGGGCCTGGGTGACGCGGCGGCCATCGGTGCCGATGACGGTGATGAGGAAATCGCGGTGGCGGATTTGTTCGTCGCACTCGGGCAGGTGTCCCAGACGGTCGGTGATGTAGCCGCTGAGGGTGGAAATGCCGCTGTCTTTTTCAAACTCGCCCAGCTCGGGCAGTTCTTCCTCCAGGTCAAAGAGCGCAATGGAGCCGCTGGCAATGTACTGCCCCTTATCCACCTTGAAGAAGGTGCGGGCGGCTTCCATCTCGAACTCGTCCTGGATGTCATTGCCCACAATTTCCTCCAGCACATCGTCCAGGTACACCAGCCCCTGGGCTTCGCCGTATTCATCCACCACCAGGGCAAAGTGCGTGTGCTCCTTGGAGAAGAAATCAAGCAGAGTATCCAGCTTCATGGTCTCGGGCACCACCTTCAGTTCGCGGCGCTCGGCCATGATGTCGCGTGTGCCGCTGTGCACCATCTGCAGAATATCCTTCACATGCACCCAGCCTTTGGCGTGGTCCAGGTGGCCTTCCACCAGCGCAAAGCGGCTGTGGCGGCTGGTGAGCACCTGCTCCAGCAATTCATCGAAGCTTTTGTTGATATCCAGCACCTCCACCCGGCTGCGCGGCACCAGGATATCGCGCACGGAGCGGTCGTTGAGCTCCAGCGCGTTCATGGAGATTTCCGCCTCGGTCTCGGTCACTTCCTTGCTGCGGCCGCTGGCCTCCACAATGAGGGCGATTTCCTCTGCGCTGTGGGATTCGTTGGGCTCATAATGCGGGTCTACGCCGAATACGCGGTGGGCAATGGCGTTGGCCGTATTGTTGAACAGCAGGATAATCCATTTGGTGCACTTGGCAAAGCGGTGCATGGAAACCGCCGTCATCAGCGCAATCTGCAGCGGTTTGCGGATGGCCAGGCTCTTGGGCACCAGCTCACCCAGCACCACGTGCGCAAAGGTGAACAGCGCGTACGATATGGTGTAGGAAATCACATGCACCACGGTGGGGCTCAGGTGCAGCCAGAAGCTCAGCGGGCTTTCAATCAGGCTGGCAATGAAAGGCTCACCCATGGCACCCAGCGCCAGTGAGGCAAAGGTGATGCCCACCTGGTTGGCGGAGAGGTAGGTATCCAGGTGGCGCACAATGTGCCTGGCCGTGCGGCGGCGGTGGGCCTGTGTCTTGGTGTCGGCGCTGTCCTCAACAAGCTGGCTTTCGCGCACGCGGGCGCACGCAAATTCATTTGCCACGAAAAAGGCATTCAGGAACAGGAAGAAGCTGATGCCTACAATGAAGAGCACAATCTCACCCGCGCCGGGGTAGGTCCATTCCAGCTGGGCGATTTCCTCTGGGGTTAGAAAGAATTGCATGATGTTTCGTTAAAGCTTTTCGTACACGCCTTCATCGCGCTTCTGCATTACGGTAAAACCGGCTTTCTTCGCATCGGTGATGGAGAGCGGGGCGTTTATCTTGGGTACGTTCACGTTGCCGATTTTCTTGCGCACCGGGTTTTTGCAGTACATGCAGTGCGTCAGCGGGGCGCGGTCTACCGGGCGCATCAGCTCAAATCCTTTGCGGCACATGCGACAGGAGCGCTCCGGGTCTTCCGGGTTCTCGGAGATGTATTCGTATATCGGCATCGGGTAAAATAAAGCCACGCGGGCTAGTCCGTATAGGATAGCCCGCGTGAAAAAATTGACAAGTCTATCTCAGGACTTACCAGCTGGACTTGGTCACACCGGGAATCATGCCGGCGTTGGCCAGTTCGCGGAAAGCGATACGGGAAAGGTGGAAACGGCGCAGGAAAGCGTGGCGACGACCAGTGAGCTCGCAACGGTTCACGAGACGCACGGGGGAAGCGTTGCGCGGCAGCATCGTCAGACCGATGTAGTCGCCTTCAGCCTTCAGCTTGGCGCGGAGGTCTGCATAACGAGCCGCGACAGCTGCCTTCTTCTTGTTTCTTTCAATCCAGCTTTTCTTTGCCATAACTTTGTGGGCGGGATATATACAGCATATCGGCTTATTAGTCAAGCGGAATTTGCTCCGAATTTCAAAATTTATCGTTTTAAGGCTCTTTTATGAAAAAAATACTTCCTTTATTCCTAACTATGTGGTAGGGATATAACTATGAATCGTTTTATCCTATATGCGATGATGGGAGCGCTTCCAGCACTGGCGGCGGTGGAGTTTGATGCCATCTACGGGGATGGCATGGTGCTGCAGCGGGGGCGTGAGGTGCAGGTGCGTGGCACGACGGATAATCCCTCTGAGCCGGTGACGGTGCAGTTCAACGGCCAGAAGGTGAAAGCCGAGGTAAAGGGGAAGAACTGGCGTGCCGTGCTGCAGCCCATGGAGGCCAATGCCCAGGGGCAGCCGCTGGAAGCCAGCCAGAAGGATTCGTCTGCCGTGGTGCAGAATGTGGTGGTGGGTGAGGTGTGGATAGCCAGCGGCCAGTCCAATATGCTCTGGCGCCTCAACCAGACTCCCGGCAATGCCCAGACCATTGCCCAGTCTGCCAATGACAACTTCCGCTTCTACCACAGCGAGCCGCAGGTGCATACCTCGCCCCCCCGCTATGATGCTGCCTTGCTGCAGCGCGTTCAGGAAAAGCGCATGTATGAAGGCAAGTGGGCCGTGAGCGCCCCGGCCTCCTCCCCGCGCATGAGCGCTGTGGGCTATTACTTCGGGCAGGCGCTGCAGAAGGAACTGGGTGTGCCGGTGGGGGTGATTCATGCCTCACTCGGTGGTTCCAATATGCTGGCCTGGATTCCCCGCGCTATGGTGAAGAAGGAATACCCCGGCTGCGAGGGCGGCGACTGGGTGAAGAGCAAGTATGCCAGTGCCTGGGTGCGTGGCCGCGCCCAGCAGAATGTGGGCCCCGGCGGTGATTTCGGCCTCCACCCCTATGCTCCCTCCTATCTGTACGAAACCGGTATTGAGCCCTGGGAAGGGTTCCCGGTGGCCGGTGTCATCTGGTACCAGGGTGAATCCGATGCCGAAATCCTGGATAATGAGCAGAACAAGAAGCTGCTCAAGGACCTCATCATCTCCTGGCGCGATAAGCTCGGGAATGAGGAGCTCCCCTTCCTGCAGGTGCAGCTGCCGCGTATCAATGATAAGAGCAAACTGCGTGCCTACTGGCCGGAGTTCCGCCAGGTGCAGGCCGAGGTGGCAGAGGAGCTCCCCGCTGTCGGTTGCGTGGTGACTATGGACCTGGGCTCGACCAACAGCGATGTGCATCCCCCGCGCAAGGTGGAGGTGGGCGAGCGTCTGGCCGCTACTGCGCTCAGCATGGTCTATGGCAAGGAGGCCGCCGCCAGCGGTCCGGTCATCCAGGGATTCAAGGCCAAAGGCAGCAAGGTACAGGTCAGCCTGGACAATGCCGGGGGGCTCAAGACCACGGATGGCGCTGCCCCGGTGGGCTTTGAACTGGCCGGCAATAACAAGGAATTTGCCCCGGCTGCTGCCGAAATCAAGGGGGACAAAATCATCCTCACTGCCGATGCCGTCAAGGCTCCCAGGTACATGCGCTACGGCTGGGCCGTGTTCATGGAGCCCAACCTGGTGAATGAGGCCGGCCTGCCCACGGCTCCGTATCCTGCCTCCGATGGCAAGACTGCCAGGAAAAAGGATAAGAAGGATGCCAGGAAAGACAGGAAGAAGCGTAAGTAAGCTGGTTAGCTTTCAATAAAAAGCACCGGGGGATTTCCCTCCGGTGCTTTTTTATTGGCAGAAGAAAGCGTTTATTTACACCCAGCCAAGGCCCACTGCCTGGCGCACTCGGGTCAGAACCTTGGCGGCTTCCTCGCGGGCGCGGGCGGCGCCGGTGTTCAGCACATCGTCCACGTATTCCGGGTGAGCCAGAATCCACTCGCGCTTCTCGCGGGCGGCGCGGAAGTATTCCCAGTAGGCCTCAAAGAGGTCTTTCTTGAACTGGCCGTAGCCCACGCCACCGGCGTGGTGGGCCTCCACCATGGCCTGGTACTGCTCCGGCGTGGCAAAGAGCTTGTAGAGAGCCAGAATGATGGAGTTTTCCGTGGGCTTCGGGGCTTCCAGCGGGGTGGCATCGGTCACCACCTTCTTGTTGATGAGCTTGCGGAGCGGTTTTTCCTCGCCGAAGATGGGCAGGGTGTTGCCATAGCTCTTGCTCATCTTCTGGCCATCCAGGCCGGGTACCACCGCGGTGGCTTCGGAGATGATGGCTTCGGGCATCTTGAGCAGGCCTTCGCCAAAAGTATCATTAATCTTGCCGGCCAGGTCGCGGGTGACCTCCAGGTGCTGTTTCTGGTCCTTGCCCACGGGCACAGCATCGGAATCATACAGCAGGATATCCGCGGCCATGAGGGCGGGATAGGCAAAGAGAGCGTGGCTGGCGGCAAACCCCTTGGCCACCTTGTCCTTGTAGGAATGGCAGCGCTCCAGCAGCCCCATGGGGCACAGGGTGGAAAGAATCCAGGCCAGTTCGTTCACCTCCGGCACAGCAGACTGGGCAAAGAAGACGGCTTTTTCCGGGTCAAGCCCGCAGGCCAGGAAATCCACCGCAAGACCGCGTGTGTTCTCGCGCAGTTTTTCAGCGCTTTCCATGGTGGTCATGGCGTGGTAGTTGGCAATGAAATAGAAGGCCTCGCCCTTTTCCTGAAGCCGCACGGCGGGCTCAATCGCGCCGAAATAGTTGCCGATGTGGAGCTGGCCGCTGGGCTGTAATCCTGTGAGGAATCGCATATGATTATATGTATCTGAGTGTTATAGAAATTATGAGCCGGGAGTCTCGTCGTCCTCTTCCTGGGTGAGCAGGGCGTGCAGATAACGCGCCAGACTTTCGGCGGTGTATGCCCCCTCAATGCTGCGCAGTTTCACGCCCTCTGCATAGAAAACCGTGGTGGGAACTTTGGTGAGGTTGTAGTCCTCTGCAATGGCCGGGTAGGCATCGGCATCAATCTCCACCACCTGCACTCCGCCTTTTTCTGCCTCGGCCAGTTCCTGCAGGGATTTGCGCATGGCGGTGCTGTGGCGGCACCAGGGCGCGGTGAAGCAGAGCAGCAGCGTGCGCCCCGAAACCTCCGTCACCTGGCGCATATCCTGCCCTTCGTAGGTGCTGTAGAGTTTGTACCGGAGGCCTCCCTTCAGCATGGTGGGCACCTGTTTATCTGTGCGGATGAGCGCCTGCAGGGACTCCAGCTGGGGATTGGGCGCGGGTTTGGTAGGTGTGGTGAACGTGGCGGCGCGGTCACGCTTCTCCTGGTCTGATTCACCGCAGCTCACGCAGAGCAGGGGAAGCAGCAGCAGGGCAGACATGCGCGCAATTCGTTTCATGCGCGTAATCTTGCCACTTTTCCGGTCTGGTGTCAAGTCTGCACCCGTTTGCGTATGCGTCAACGCACATGTGTCCCAAAGTTTCACAAAAGAGTAATTTATCTCCCCTCCTGCGGGCGAATGTCCGCCGATTTTTGAGCCCGCGTAAGCGGGTGAAAGAACAATAGCCGGGGGTAAGCGTGCGAAGCACGCGCAGCCCCCGGTTCACACAAAAAGGAATCGGAGCCCGTGATAACGGGTGACAGAAACCGGCCGACGGTGTAAGGCCGGTTGGACAAGCGAGAAGAGTTTGCCCCGTAGGAGTGAGCCACCAGTGGGGTGGTGGCGAATCAAGGCATAGATTCAATGTGTTGCTATCGTTTCTGTCACCCCCGGGGCTCCAACATTATTTTATCGTTACCGGGGGCTGCGCCCGCTGCGCGGGCTTACCCCCGGCTATTGCTCTTTCGCCCACTAGCGAGGGCTATGCATTCCGCCCGCTTCGCACTCCGCTAAATTACTTTAGAGGAGTGCCTGCCAATCAGCTGTACTACAAGAATTTGAAAACAGCCCGGATGAAACTTTGGGACACATGTGAGCAAATAAGCGTCTATCAGTTAGAATGGGAGAAATGTTTGAACACAGCGGGTGGAGCAGGATTTTCCTTGAATTGCGTATTGACACATGCGAGCCATGTGAAGATAATGAACTTGTTTTTATGGTGTAACCGCGGAGGAACGCATGAAGGCTAAACAATTATTCCTAGAATCTGTCTATGTTCTCGGCGGGTTTTTCGGGCTGCTGCTGTTGCTGGTGGGGGTAGTGTATACTCTTGTGCTCGGGGCGGGGCTGCGCTTGTGCCGGCAGGAGCCGCCCGTGCCGCTGCAGGTGACTCCGGAAACCGCTCTTACCGATGTGCCGGAGGGGGACCTGCTGGAACTGCATGGAGTCTTGCAGAGCCAACAGATGCTGCAAATCCCGGAATACGGCATAAGCATGAATGCTGCCTGCCTGGTGGTGGATGCCCGGGTGGCTGTGGCTGCAGAAAACAAGGAAGACCTCGCCAGTTTCTACTTCCATCCCTTGCAGGAAAGCGAGCCTCTGGGCATGTCCTGTCCAACACGAGAGCTGAGTTCTGAATCTCTCCGAATTGGTAATTTTCCCGTTTCTTCATCGTTGATTTCCCGTTTGCTTCACGACAGAAGCCGCGCGGGGTGGATATGCGAGCGCAGTTTTCTGCCGCTTCCGCTGGAACATATCCACCTGCCGGAGGATATTCGCAGCATGGCGCGTGTGTTGCCTGAAAAACAGCGCGTAGACAGACCTGATTGCACGATTCTCCGACTGGCTGAGCGGTATCGAAATGCCGCGGAACCCCTGGGAGAACTGCAGGAGGGAGATGTGGAGCTGCGCTTTTCTTATCTGCCCGTTGATTTTCCGGTGGCGGTGCGTGGCCGCTTCCGTGCGGGGGAGATTGCCTTCACCAGTTCATCAGAATGCGCCTTTGCAGCGGGGAACGCAGTCTGTCCTGTAGAGCTGGATATCATGACTGATGTTGCCAGACGCACATCGGTAAGCTCGTATTTCAAACAGGCATTGGTTGCTTTCCTGCTCATCTGGGCCGGAGTCGGTTTGCCGGTGCTGGCACTCCGGCATCTCGTGGGGCGCGGGTGGGGCTTCCGTCTGCCGCGCATTTTGCTCACCGCGCTGGTGCTTCAGCTGGTGTGCCTGGGTATCGGGTGTTTTTTATGCGGATTTTGAAGATGAAAAACGTGTGTAAGAGACAGATAGTCACCGTTCTTGATTTTTGATTGCGATTAATTACGAAATATGATGAAAAAATCCTTGTTGAGACACGCATTTCTTTCTGCGTTCTGTAGTCTGCTGGTGGCCTGTGGTTCTGCCCGGAATGCGGAGCTGCTGAAGGCGGTCAGCTTTGAGTATGGTAACTGGGATGCGGCGGATGTGGCTCGCCTGCTGGATGCAGGGGCCGATGTGAATGCCCGGGATGCAGAGGGACGCACTCCTCTGCTGAATGCCTATGGCGTGGGCTGCGATTTGTTTGCGGATGACCCGCGCCAGGAAGAAGCGGCAGAGTCGCTGAACCTGCTGCTGGCAGCCGGGGCAGATGTGCAGGCCCGCACCCCGGCGGGACACAATGCGCTGGATCTGGCACTCTGCCAGTATGATAATGAAATCCTCGTCCGGATTCTCCGGGAAAAAGGCCTCGTGGCCAGCAAGCCGGAGTATGAGCTGGTGTGGCATGCCATGCACAATCATACAGAGGATGTGCGCCGCCTGCTGGCCGCCGGGGTAAGCCCCGATGCCCGCAGCGCTGATGCCCGCAGCGCCGTGTGGGCCGCCATGCCTGTCCTGAATCTGAAGAACTGTTCTGAAGAATGCCTCGGCCTGCTCCTGAAAGCTGGCGCGAATACGCAGGAACTGCGCTTTGGAAACTCCCTCCTTGATTGGGCAGAGATATTTCGCGGCGAGGAAATGTCGGAAGCCTCTATCGAGCTTCTGAAACAACACTGCGCAACATACCACTCCCGGAACGAGTGAATTTGTTTGTGCTAAACGCCGCATGTGTCCCAAAGATTGTGGAAATTGTAATTTATTGGCGAGCGTAGCGAGCGGAATTTGGAGTCCCGAAGGACGGCAGCCGTTAGCGCGGGGTGGAGCGACGAAGTCGCGG
>JAFYRS010000162.1 GCA_017546845.1 Akkermansia sp. | reverse complement strand
CGCACGCTTGCACCTGCCTAACATCTGTCGCCCACTACCGTGGGCTATGAATTTCGCTCGCTACGCTCGCCGATTACAATTTACGTTGCCTTTCTAATGAAGCCGACGCGTAACTTCGGTTCTTTAATCACGTTAGCATGTTTTGACGAACATATCCACCAGCAAATCTGAAACAGGCCCCACGAAAAAGCCGAAAAAGCCGCTTTGAGCGAGGAACTCCCCCTGGGAATGAAGCCTCAAGTTAACCCTTGACACCCAGAGTGCATGGGAGTACCATGTCTTTCATGCCTGCTGACAAGCGTCGAGAGATTATCTATTACATTCTGCTTCCGCATGGAGAAGAAGAAGGCCCGTATAGTCTCAAGGAACTGCGGGAAATGCTGCGGCGGGATTTAATCAGCGGCGATATCCAATTACGCAAAACAGGCAGTGAACGCATTTACCACCTGGACGAAGCATTCAATGAGGCAGAGGCCACAGCGCTGGACGATATCACCGGGCTCCAGGGGCTGGGAGGTTTTTCTCTCCGACACTTCTTTGCCGATGTTTTCCGGCGACACAGCCGTGAAGAAGCGCTGGAGGTCTTCTGCTGCGGCACCAGCAGCACCACACCACCGCTACATGCCGTAAACAACTCCTGGCCGAGCCCGTGGATTTTTGCCCGTCTGCTGCTGGCCTGTCTGGTGCTGTATTTCGGTTTCAACTGGGCCAGCAACACTTTCCAGAACCCGAACCTGATTCCCGGGCTCATCTTTGTAGGAAACTTTGCCATTCCGTTCTGCGTGGCGGTGCTGTTCTTTGAGCTGAACGTACGCCGGGAAGTGCCCTTTCTGGAGCTCATGCGCGCCATGCTGTACGGGGGCCTGATGTCTCTTATCTTTGCGCTGATGTTCATGGAGTTCAGCGCGGCTGTCCGCCCCTGGATAGCCGGTCCCATTGAAGAACCAGCCAAACTGCTGGCCGTCATTCTGATAGCCGGCAGCCGCCGGAACGGACGCATCCTCACCGGCCTGCTGCTGGGCGCAGGGGTGGGTGCCGGTTTTGCAGCCTTCGAAAGCGCGGGGTACACATTTACTGAACTGGCACGCTTCATCAGCAGCACCACCGCTGCCGAGGTGGTGAGCGCCATCAATCCCATGCAGGGTCAGGCCATAGCAGCCAGCGCCAGCACGCTGGACCCCGATGCTGTCATGCAGGTGCGTGCGCTCATCACCCCGTTCGGGCACATTGTTTGGACAGCCATTACTGCAGGTGCATACTGGCTGGTGCTTCACCAACGCATTACCGAAGGCCAGCGCGACATCAACGACCCGCGCATCGACTGGAGCATCCTGACCGATATCCGTTTCCTCCGCATCGCGCTTGTGCCCGTGGTGCTGCATCTGGTCTGGAACACCCAGTGGCTGGCAGGCTTTGGTCTGCTGCGCTTCCTGGTGCTGGGCATCATCGCCTGGGGCGTGGCTCTGCGCTTAGTGCAGGCTGGCCTGCACCAGATTCGCGAAGAACAACGTTACCTGGGGCTGCCCGATTAAAAAAAGCTGAAGGCCTGCCCCTCCTGATTTCCAAGCAGTCATCAGGGGAATGCAGGCCTTGCTACCAGCCATCACCACTGGTTGTTGAGGCTCTTAGTCTCCTTGTGCACCTCCATGTTGCGCTCCAGCTTACCGGAGACAGAGGGCGGAGTTTCAGTCACCATGAAGAGGTCAAGAATCTCCACTGTATTCTTACCATTCTTCAGGATTTCGCCGGGACAATACAGGCGTTCCTGCGGGCCGATGTTCCAGTAACGTCCCAACAGGTGGCCATTCACCCACACATAGCCCTTCACCCAGCCACGCATATCGAGGAAGGTATCAATCGGATTATTCAGCTGCACCTCTGCACGGTAGAGAGCGCCTTTCTCCCGTGCGCGAACATGCCCAGTCTTGCGCACAGGCGCAGGCAGGGGCTTATTGAGGTCAATACGCTCCACCAGCCAGCCGGTAAGCGGCTTATCCCCCAGCATGACCTTACCGATGATACCCTTGCGGTCTTTCTCCAGGAACTTGGAGAAATTCACATGACCAAAGGTATCCACCACAATCTTAAGCATGGCCGCCTTCTTACGGGCGGGAAGCTGAATAGTCGTCTGGTTCAGGCGGCGGTCCAACGTTCCGATAAACTGCTCACCCACATACACCAGGGCATAATCGTGAGCCTGGCACGTCAACGTAGCCTCCGGTCCGGGAGCAAGGGCGGTCGAATAAATGCCAATACCCTGGTTCTGCCCCATTGCTTCCAACGTGGGAGGTGAATCAACGGGCTTCCTTTCCACCTTTACACCACGCAGGCTGTGAAAATCACATACGTGTTTGGGACGGAATGCCGGAATCTCCATGGATACAGGCTGCACCGGTTCCGGGACATCAGCACCGGCAGGCAACGCAGATTTGATAATATCGCGGTATTCAAAGTATTCCCTGGTCAGATTACCATTCTCACCAATGGGGGAACCGTAATCGTAGCTGGTGAGGTCGGGCTCAAACTTGGAGCCATCACCATTCGCATTGGAGCCTGCAGTCAGGCCGAAATTGGTGCCGCCGTGCAACACAAAGATATTGAAGGACACGCCGTCCTTCATATACCAGCGAACCGAGTTGAGCGTGTTGCGGCTGGGCGTCCAGTTACCCTCACCCCAGTGACGCAGCCACCCGGGATAGGTCTCGCTGCTGAACACAGGCACACCGGGGGCAACACGCAGAGCCGTCTGCATCTGCCAGGCATTATCGGCGGGGTCCAGCCCCACGGCAACCCCCTTGGGTACAAAGCGGAGATGATGGTCTGCACTACCCTCGGAAAGATAGAAGGGACCAGCCCCCTTCTCTTCCCAGAATTTCTTAAGCCATTCGATGTAGGCTAATTCATCGTGGTCGCTCTTGTAGCTACCGTATTCATTTTCCAGCTGCACCATGAGGATAGGACCTCCCTTTTTGCTAAGACGGGGAATAGCAATTTCTGCCATCTTTTCCAGGTAGCGGGTCTGAGCCTCCATGAATTGCTTGTTGCCGGTATAGCGCAAAGGCGTCACGTCATCCTTAATCAGATACGTGGGCAGACCGCCCAAATCCCACTCACCGCACACATAAGGGCCGGGGCGGAACAATACCCACATCCCCTCCTGCTGGCAAAGGTCAATAAAAGCGGCTATATCGTTGCGCCCGCTGAAATCCCAGCTGCCATCTTCTTTTTCAAGGGCATTCCAGAACACGTAGAACGCAATCGTGTTGAGCCCCATGGCCTTGGCTGAGCGAATGCGGTGCTGCCAATGCTGGCGTGGCACACGCTGCGGATGAATCTCACCGGAGCGGATCTGGAACGGCACACCATCCAGCAGGAATTCACGACCTCCTTCTCCACCAAAGGAAAGCACCGCGGACTTTCCGATTTCGGGCTTCTGCAGGTTCTTCATGGCCTCTACTCCACCATGTGCCACCAGGACAGCCATACTCAACAGGCTCAGCAAAATGCTTTTCATGCTCTGGCATATACCACAATTCCCCTCGTTTTTCCAGCAAAAAAGCAGGCATCGCACACTCGATGCGATGCCTGCAGAAAACTTCTGGAAGAGCTTAACCGATACGGTTGTACACAAACCCCTCCCGGGCGGCCTCTGCGGGGTCATACAGGTTGCGGCCGTCAATAATGAGACGGTTCTTCATCGTCTTGCGCAACACGGCCCAGCTCGGCACACGGAACTGCTTCCAATCCGTCACAATAACGAGAGCGTCGGCATCCACACACGCCTGGTACATCTCATCACAATAGGTGATGGAGTTTTCTCCCAGACGGCGCTTTGCCTCATCTGTTGCCACCGGGTCGTAGGCAGACACCACACACCCATGCTTGAGCAGAGAGTCAATCAGCACCAGCGAGGGAGCTTCCCGCATATCATCCGTGCCGGGCTTGAACGCCAGTCCCCACACCGCAATGCGTTTTCCTTTAAGCTCAGGCAAGGCTTCCTGCAACTTGGCAAAGGGAATGGTCTTCTGTTTTTCGTTCACTGCCTCAACCGCCTCCAGAATACTCATGTTGTATCCCAGCTCTGCACCGCTGCGAATCAGCGCTTTCACATCCTTCGGGAAGCAGGAACCACCATAACCACACCCGGGATAGAGGAACTTACTGCCAATGCGGTCATCGGCCCCCATACCGCGACGCACAGCTTCCACGTCTGCACCCACCAGCTCGCAGAGATTGGCAATATCATTCATGAAAGAAATGCGCGTTGCCAGCATGCTGTTGGAAGCATACTTGATCATTTCAGCACTGGGGATATCGCAAATCTGCACACGGTCGCTTATCATGGTGAACGGGCGATAAAGCTGACGCATGAGCGAGGCTGCTCTATCATCTTCCACACCAACAACCACGCGGTCCGGACGCATGAAATCTTCGATAGCCGTCCCCTCTTTCAGGAACTCCGGGTTGCTGGCCACCCCGAAAGGCACACTTACACCACGCTTATCCAGCTCTTCCTGAATAGCGGTTTTCACCTTGAACCAAGTCCCCACCGGCACGGTGCTCTTGGTGATAAGCAGTGTGTATTTCTTGATATGGCGGCCAAACTCGCGTGCAACCTCCAGCACATAACGAAGGTCCGCAGAGCCATCCTCATCAGGGGGAGTACCCACAGCAGAGAAAACAACATCCACTTCATCAATACAGCTGGCCAGGCTTGTGGAGAACTTCAGGCGGCCATCCTCCTGATTCTGCAGCACCATTTCCTTAAGCCCAGGTTCATAGATGGGCATGATGCCTTCCTGCAGATTCTGGATTTTTTCCTCATTCACATCAACACAAGTAACAGTATTACCCATTTCTGCAAAACAAGTGCCGCTCACCAGGCCAACGTAGCCTGTGCCTACCATTGCAATATTCATAAGTCTGTGTCTCTGTATGTTGATTTGGAAAACGGACGCTGAGGCGTAAGACCGCAACAAGCGGATTTATAACAAATTTTCCAACCGAAAGTCAAGTTATACTGCTGCCATGCCCCCTTTTCGCTTGTATTTTATGAAAAGCTGTGGTTAGATACCCCCAGTACCGCACCGGGAACTTCTGGTGCGTAGAACCACCAGGAGGCGGCGGGATGCCGCGGGAAATAGATGGGAAAGACGGTGAGAATCCGTCGCTGTGCCGCAACCGTGTTGTGCCATGCAGAGTGAGCACTCAGTCGGAATGCCAGCCATGGGGGTTCGCCATGACACACGGCGGCGATGCACCGCCGGCTCAACGGCCAAGATACAAATGAATCACAGAACATCAGCTCCAACCAGGAGCATATCCCACATTGTGCCTGTCCTTTTGCTGGCAGGCTGTACCCCCGCCCTCGCGGCGGATGCATTACCCCTCACGGAACTGGCACCCATCACCATCTCGGCACACAGTGGCACGGCCATTCCCTATGACAGCACCGGCTGCTCCGTCTCGGTGCTGGATATTCCACAACTGGAAAAAGAGGGCATCTATTCCCTGAGCGAAGCCCTGACCACCGTTCCGGGCGTCTTTGTCACACCGGGGGGAGGTCTGAATGGCAGAGGCAACGCATCCAAGGCCATCATCCGGGGACTGGGGCGGGATTCCTACCTGCTGCCCATGATTGACGGCATGCTGGCCAACACCAGCAACGGCAGCAGCCTGGTGACCTCCAACCTCATTGCCCGCGGCAACCTGTTCGACCTGGGCAATGTGGAAGTTCTGCGCGGCGCGCAGGCAGCCAGCTATGGCGGCGGCGCTATCAGCGGCGTTCTGTTCATGGAAACGCCCCGCGGCGAAGGTAAGCCCGGTTTCCGGCTGTTCCAGGAACACGGCAGCAACAATGCCTTTACCTCCAACATCACCACCCAGGGGCAGCTGGACAAGCTGCATTTCTTCCTCTCCAGCACCTATGAAACAACGGAGAATGACATCCGCTCTGCCGATGGCACACGCCCGGTAGAACCAGATGCCGGAAGCTTCGAGAACTTTGCCCAGGCGCTGCGACTGGATTATGAGCTGAATGAAAGCACCGTCTTCACCACAACTTACAGACGCGAGGATGCAGAATACCAGTATTCGGGCAAGGACTGGTACGGGAACGGCTGGATGCCCAACGAGCGCCGCACCTTCCGCAGTAATCTGGTGACAGCCAAGGTAGAAAGCAAAGTCAACAATTTCTACAGCGCCAGCCTCATGGGGGGGTACTACGGCACAGACAACATGTTCGGCCGCGGCTCCAATCATGATTTGCGCAATGTGCAGGTGGAATGGCGCAATATCCTGCGCTGGTGCAAGGAACAGACCACTACGGCTCATTTCCGGTGGACACGCAGCCAGTTCGACAGCACTTCCATTTATGAACCACGCGGCAATGACAACATCAACCGCACCCTGGAAAACGTGTATTCCCTGGCGCTGGAACACACCTGGCAACCCAGCAGCAGCTGGACAAGCGCCCTTGCCGCGCGGCTGGATTACAGCAGCATTCACCAGGCCATGCCCACCGTGCGCGCAACCAGCTCATATCGCTTCAACAATGACACCACGCGCGTCTTCGGTTCTTTCGGCAGAGGCTACCGCAGCCCCGCTGCATTTGAACGCAGCTCCGGGGTGCTCCCGGCATGGGGATATGCCATCTATCACGGAAATCCCCGCCTCAAATGCGAAACCAGCTGGAGCGGCGACCTCGGCATCGAACAACAAGTGGGCGATTCCCATACCCTGTCCCTTACCTGGTTCTGGCAGCAGACAAAGGACTACATCAGAGCCGAACAGCGGAACAATGAATACTACTTCACCAATGATGATGTGCACTGGACCAGCCAGGGGGTGGAACTGGCGCTGAATGGCGAGCTGGGCGATGCCTGGAACACGGGCTATACCCTGGCGTTCACCTACTCGCAGCCCAAAGACGCGCACGATAACCCGCTGCCGGACAGCTGCCGCCAGGTCTGGAGCGCCGATATCCACACCAGCCCGGTGGAACGTCTGACCGTCGGTCTTGGCGCTGCGGCCGTCACCGGGCGCCGGGATTATGATGGCTCGCGCATGGATTCCTACTGCACCCTGCGTTGCTATGCGGAATACATCATCAATGACCACCTCAAACTGCACGCCCGTGTGGAAAACCTGACGGATGAGAAGTATGTGACCGATAGCGCCTCCGGCGACCTTCTGGCCCCCGGCATGTCATTCTACGGCGGTTTCACCTTCACTTACTGATGAAACGGGTACTTGCATTCCTGCTCTTGGTGATAGCGGCACTTGCCTGGTGGAGCACATCCCGGCAAGCCGCTCCGCTTACCCCGGCAGAGGAATCAGGCGCACCCGGCGCTTACCCGGCTGATTTTGCCCAGCGGCTCAGCCGGGTAAGCCGCCTTTCACTGGAATTAAATGCCCCCTTGCCTGCCAGCCTGCCATGGCAGACGGCAGAGGGACATCCCCCCGTGGGCTCACCGGAAGCCAGCAAGGGCGGTCGGGTGAGATTCTGCAATGCAGGCCCGTTCCCTGCTCATTTCCTGCGTTTCGGCGGTGGTGATACCCAATTCTTCCACCTGAATCTGCAGGCCGCCACGGAGATACCGCTCATAGCGCGGCATCCGCTCACCGGACAAGCAACCGCAGGCGTGGCCGAAGCATGGGCAGAGGTGGGAAATACGGTCTACTTCCGGCTGAACAGCGCCGCCCGGTACAACAACGGTTGCCCGGTGCGCGCCGGGGATTATCTGCTGGCAGTCCTGCTGCAGGCCGAGCAGCATTGCGCAGAATACGAGGCTCTGGCACAAGCCATCTCCACTATCAGAGTGCATGATGAGCAGCACTTATCCGCCACCATGCGCGAAACGGCCGCAGATGCCCTTGCCGCAGCACGCCTGCTGCTGCCAGCAGAACCCGGTTTCTACCACCATTTCAACACCCGCTACCGCGAAACCTACGCCCAGCGCATTCCCCCGGCCACCGGGCCGTACCGCGTGAGCCGGGTGGAATGGGGGCGCAGCATCGAGCTGCAACGCATCCCCGGGTGGTGGGGCGAAACGCTTCCGCTCTGCCGCCACCGCTTCAATGCCGATACGCTCGAATACCACTTTCTGACCAGCGAGGCACAGGTGTGGGAATTCCTGCTGCGCGGCAAGCTCGATGCCCTTCAGACCCGCAACATCGCGGCCTGGCAGGAACGAGCTGAACCCGCCGAGCACCTGCACCGCACCGTTTACGATGCAGAATACCCGCTGCCGCCCTACGGCATTGCCCTCAACGCCCAGACCATACCGGAACTTGAGCTGCGCCGGGGGCTGCTGCAGGCCATGGATATGGATGCAGGCATGCAGCTCATCATGCGCGGCGAAGGGCAGCGGCTCCGCACGTTCCACACCGGCTATGGTGCACTCACCCCGCAGCACACCCCGCAATATACATACAACCCCCTGGCTGCCCGCGAAGCGTTTGCGCGCGCGGGCTACACCACCACCGGGGCAGATGGCATTCTGCGCCGGGCAGATGGCACCCGGCTGAGCGTTAGCCTGCTCTACACACCACACGAAAAAATCAGCCTCCTGCTCGCCCCGCTCATCCGCAGCGCAGCGCATTGCGGGGCTGAGATTGTGCCCGAACCCGTTCCCTGGCAAATCTGCCAGCGCCGGTTGCAGGAACGCAGCCACCAGCTCGTATTCTGGGCCATGCCCGCCCCGGAACAGCCGGAGCCGGAGCGCTTCTTCTCGCCGGAGGCTGAACCTGCAGCCTCGCCCTTCAGCTTGAACGCCGCAGACATGAACGCCGCACTCGCAGACTACAGGAACACCCCTTCGGCCGACAATCTGGCACGCATTGACCACCTGGTGCATAAACACGCCATCTGGCTACCCGGATGGAAAGAAAACCGCGTCTACCTCATCCACCACCCCAGCCTGCGTATTCCCGCCAGTCCATGGTGCTATGATGCTCTCGATGCACACCTTTTCTGGGTCTTCAACCAACCATGATCCACATCATCCACACCCCGGCAGCAATGCTCACCCGCCAGCGGCAGGCACAGGCTCTGAGGGCCTTCGCCCTCGTGCTGCCACCATGGTTAGGGGTGATGCTGTGGGCTTTTTTTACCCCGCTCATCAGCCCCTCAGGCAAAGATGATTGGAACTTCGCCGGCATCCACTACATCCCCGGCGGAGATGTCACCAACGAGAGCCCGGTCCATCCTCACCCCAGGCAGGTATCCCTTCCGGCAATCAGACCAGTCACGGTCGACAAGCCGCTCTGCCCCGACCTGCCCGCCATCAACCACCCCCTGCTTCCAGACCTCCCGGAGGCAGAGCCAGACGAGCATCCGCTTGAAACGGATGAAGAATCACTACTAGCCTCACCCACGCCCAAACCGGCACAGCAAACCGTGCACACCCGGGCAACCGCAGCAGCCAGCGACCTCTGCACCCCGCCAGCATACGCGCAATGCCCCAAACCGCCCTACCCGCCCCTGCTCCGGCGGCAGCGCGTGCAGGGCTCTGTCGTCCTCTCTCTCTGTGTCAATGCAGAAGGCAACCCGATAACTGGAGAAATCGTACAATCCAGCGGAAACGCCCTATTGGACAAGCACGCCCTCAACTGGGTACTCAACCACTGGCGCTTCACCCCCGCAAGACGCAACAACACCCCCTGCGACGCCCGGGTAAGCACCACGCTTCACTTCACCCTGTAATGACGCCTTGAAAGAGCTTGTTCTTTTCTGCAAATGGAGGACAAATGCCATAACCATGCACGCCTCCCCACTCATCATGGTTCAGAAAAAACGAGCCATCTGCCGCGAGCACCAGACCGCACAAATCCCGCAATTCACCCCACGGAGCCACAGTCCAGCGAACCGAATTCCTCCCCTCACAGCCGAAATAGTAGCACAAGGTATCATCGGGAATCTGAGCCGCTATGTCCGGAGTATCCTCCATTGGTAATGAATCGGGCGTAAAAATCTGGCGTTTAAGAGGCGGGTGCAGCAGCTCCATGAGCATCTCATACGACGATGCCGCCAGCTGCGCCGCCGTATCTTCAGAAAGCCATCCGCGTTTCACTGCTTTCTGCAACAAATCGACCGGGGGCTCCACAGCAGGCCATTCTTCACTGTCCACCTGCAATTCAGGCAGCAATCCGAAGCAACGCTGCATCACCAGCCGCTGCCCGGGCAGGCGCCGCGAAGCTCGCTGCTGGGACTCGCCCGGTACCGAATGCCGCGCCCGCAGCACCAGGCGCTTCCAATTCCGCATCTCGATGCTGAGCAAAACCCGTTTCTGCACCGCAGTTAATTGCCCACCCTGACAGGCACGCCGCAGTGCAGCGCGGAAAGCGCGGCCGTAGCGTCCCGCATCATGCTCATCCAGCCATAATTCCGCAGCCACCACATCCAGCGCCAGATTCACCGCCGCTTCCTCACCTCGGTTGACAGCCTCACAGAAATCAGCCTTGCTCACTCCGTTGCAATAGCACGCGCGACCACGCTCCGCCGGCGGAAGAAGCGGCAATTGCTGCACACGCTGACGCATGCGCGACAACGAAGCTTGCAGACTGGGCGGCTTTTTCATATACGGAATACTAGCAGCCAGGATACATATTTGTCAATGCCGGATTCCGGTACACCCCGGCTGACCCTTTTTCAACTTGATGCCTGCACCCACCTGTTTTATAATGGCAGGCATGAAAAAACTTGCCGTCCTCCTTTCGCTGATGCCGCTTGCCCTGGGTACTGAAGAAGCCATGAACCAGGCTCTCAACACCTGGCAGCAACAGGTGGCCACGTATGAGGAAGCCCTCAGGAATGCCCCCTCCGACGATATGCGCGAGAGCATCGCCGCGCCAGATGGTCGCGACATCGCGCCGCAGCTCTGGCAGGCACTCAGTGGCCGCACCGGCACCCGCAAAAACGAGAAAGGCAAAGGCAATATCACCACCTTTGAGTTTGAAAAGAGCTGGGCACTACCCGGTATTGTGTGGATTCTGGAGCATCCGCAGGCATTCACTGCCGCTTTCACCGATGAAGAACAGGCGCAGCTGACCTACTTCGGCAACGCCATCATTGATTCGCTGGTGCGCATCCATTACTCCAACCCCGGCGTGGGGGCCATCTGCCCCAGCATCTCGGCCAGCTCCAGCGTGCGCGAATACGAACTGCTGCAGAAAATCTACCAGCGCAACCGCCACAAGGAAGCCCGCGCCTGCGCCGCGCTGGGTATGAGCCTCATGCTCAACAACCCCATGGTCAGCAGCGTGGAAGGCAGTGAATCCATGGCGCGTGCCAAGCGACTCTACTACCTCAAGCAATCCATCCTCCTCGCGGGTAAGAACACCCGGTTCGGCAACCAGCCCCTTGCCCAGGTAGCCATGGAACAGGCATACTTCCTGCGCCATCTCACCCCGGGCAGCGTCGCCCCCCAGCTCAAGGTGAAAGACACCCAGGGCATTGCCCACACACTGCCCACACCGGGCAAGCTCAACATCCTGCTCTTCTGGTCGCCGGGCGAACAGGTGGGCACCGCCATGCTGCGCGATGCAGCCAAGCTCCAGGCCCAGTACCCCGGGCTGGAAATCCACCCCATCATGCCCCACGCCACCCCGGAAGAACAGCAGCAGGCACTCGAATCCCTGGGCATTGAATCCTCCTTCACAGATGACGCCAAGGGCTCTGCGGCCCACAGCTACCGCATCGGCATACTGCCCACCTGCGTCCTCATCGGCAAGGACAGCCGTTTTCTCTACGGCGGCACTCCTGATATGAAGCTGCAATCCGCCCTGGAAGCCGCCACTGCCGCAGAGCGCAACGCCACCAAGGCAACCCGACCCAGCGTCATCATCGAGGAAGCGCCCGCCCCGGTCATCCAGCCCGGCTCCACACCCAAGCCCGCCCCCAGTGCCGTTCCCGCCCTGCGTGACATGCCAGAATTCTAAAACAGCATGTACATCTACATCGAGCCCTACATCCTGCCGCTTCTCGTCCTGTGCGTCCTCATCTATATCGGACGGTCGCTCAACAAAGCCCGCCGCAAAGGCGCAAAAAACGGCTGCGGACTGGGTTGCTTCGGGCTCATCTGCCTGGTGCTGGCCGGACCGCTCATCAGCTCATTCTTCAGCACCAAAGCGTTGTACGACAGCGGCACCCGCCGCTGGTATCTGCACACATACGATATTGATGGTACAACCTGCTACGGAGTCACAGTCTCGCCCATGGACGGGCTGTGCGAAACGGGCGAGCCCTGGTATTGCTGCATCGGCTTCCAAGGCGGTGAGGCGGGCTGGAAAACCAAACCCACCGAGCTCTACCTCCGCCAGGAATCCGGCGCGCTCCACTGCTTCAATTTTGAAACCGGAGAAGTGCGGGACTTAGGCAACGTTCCCGTTGCTGTCCCCATGCAGCCCATCGAACAATTCTTCCGCCAGCTCTGACATCCCAGTCCAGCGCTGACCTGTGAGACTGCTTTGTAACTACTCGTCCCAGAACAGGGCAGCGTCCCGAACTCCTTTCATACACAGATACCGTGTACGTAGCAACGTCGCATCCCGATGCCCTATCTCACATTGCAATTCAGGAAAACTGCGGAAGTGGCATAAGTGATAACTGGCAAAGGTATGCCGCAAGGCATCCTGCTGCCAGACCTTATCGTTATTCCACCCGGCCAGGCGGCGCAACTGCCTCCAATGCTGCTCCCACCCCGCCGGACAGATTCTCTCCTTATCATCCCTCCTGTACTCACCCAATATCCGCAACAAGGGCTTATATATAGATACACGCCGGGCTCCTCCTGTTTTACTGTGCCTCGGCAGAATATAGATGGCTTGCTCCTGCATATCCACCTGCGACCAGGTAAGCCGTGCCACCTCATGCGGACGAATCCCGGCATACATCATCATCCCCACCGCTGCAGCGCAGCTGCCGCCCCGGTATTTCTCAGCAGCACGCTTTAATGCATGTATCTCCTCTGGAGTAAGCACCTCCACCCGCCGTTCTGTTACGCGAGGCAGCTCCACCCGAGCCACGGGATTACTATCGCACCATCCCCGCCGGACGGCTGTTCCAAACACTCCGCTTAATATCAAACGCGCTTTCTGCCTCTGGCGCGGTGTATCAAACGCCTGCTCAATATATCTCGCGCACTCCTGTGTTGTCATCGCGCGCACGCGTCTTGATGACAGACCCTTGCAGCGTTTCATAAAACGCCTCGTAATGTAGCGGAAATCATATATTGTCCGCACACGCCGCTCCTTTCTCGATTCCAGCGCGGCTTCCACGGCCTTTGCAAATGTCACCGTACGTTCCTGCTGCCGCAGTGCTTGCGTTCCGGCTTCAATACAACGCCTGGCCCGCCCTGCCTGACCTCGACCGGCAACAATTAACTCCCGGGCAAGGATAGCAGCCTCCAAAACATTCATTCTAGTACTTCTCAACACCTCCAAGGCCGCTTTTTCCGTTTGTTCTTGTTTATTTTTCATGACACGTATTCGTAATCCGTAAACTTATCATCTAAGTATTTGATTATAAAATCCGCTTCTCATCGAGCAATAGTTAGCACAAATTGTCTGGAAAGTTGTAACCACTCGTAAAATGTTCTGTTATTACAATATATTTCTTGCTTGACTTACGGATTACGAAACCGTAATATTGATTTCGGCATGTAGGCCAAAGAACTCGATATGACCGAATTTTTACTCAATTTAATTGCAAAGCTCCCTTTTGTCGTAATTCCATCCGCCATCATTCTCTTTTGGGCATATCGTTTACCCTTCCATAACATAACAGTCCAAGGGATTACTCCAGCCTACAACATCAAATGCAAGATAATCATTTTTGCGTTAGCGTTAATTTCATTTGTATTCTTATCCCTTCTACTCAGCACAGCATGGGTTAAAGGCGATGATTGGATGTTCCTTTTATTTTCTGAAAATACTGATTTTATATTACGCGCAAAGATTGCGCTCAGAAGATATTTTACCTGGGTTTCAAGAGGTGGAGAATTTTATGGAACGCTCATTGGATTATCATACAATAAATGGCAAACATGGATTCTTGTTCCGGTTGTTACCGTGATGGCTCCGTTTGCTTTCTTTTCTTTGGTAAAAAGAAAAAAAGAAGATTCCATATACACTCCCGAGGGAATACTCTTCTATTGTTCCATTCTTTACTTATGCCTTGTAGGTATCAATACCTCCCCTTGGCGGAACTATTATTGTTACGCGGCTGCTGTAAATTATTTATTTCCTACCACAATATCGTTATGGTTCTTAAGTTTCTTCCGAAGTGACTCTGGAGAAGCGCGCACGCGGCCACTCAAATGTGCAGCTCTTTTCATTCTGGGATTTTTCAGTGGTTGGGGAACGGAGTGCATGTCTGCCACCCTTTTACCTCTTTTAACAATCTGGGTGATATATAATCTATTCCCCTCGCATAATAAATTACCACTCCATTCGTATTGGGGGTATTCAGGTTTTCTATTTGGCTGCTTCGCCCTATTTGCATCCCCTGCATTGAATTCGAGAAGCAATATAGAATTGAATGCCACAGGAAATCTGATTACCAAAATGAGCGGTGCAGACCTTTCCATTTTCCTAAGTGATTTAGACTGGGACGCAGTCAATAGCTTACGAGGCGTAAGTGGCGTCATCACGCTAAAGGGTATTCCGATTATGCAACACTTTTATTTTATTCCCTTCATATCGGAAATATTTCTTTCGTGTTGCGCGATCGGCATGATAAGTTTTGCATACTTTTTTACAATTCATTTATTAAACAAGGGATCAAATACAAGGCATACCTTTATCGCGCTATCCATTCTGCTCTTGTCCTGGCTATGCGCATTTTCCTATCTGGTGCAATGTATACCCACAAAAATGAGTTTTCTCCCCCCTTGCTTTATCCTCATTGCAGGCAGTGGATACTTGATGTTGAGAATTGATTCTATATTGAAAAACCTTGTTTTTTCATGTCTTTTATTAGTTGGAGCAAACATTTTATTTATACCTGCTGGTATAGAGGCGTGGTCCTATAAAAAGTATGAAAAAATACGGCACCAGACAATTATTGAACTAAAGAAAAATCGAGTCGAAGACATTATATTATCCAGACCTTATCCCAAAGAACCTGAAGACACGCTAGGCTTAATTTCATCTCAGGATATGAAAGACACTCCCAGTAAATATCCAAATGGAAGTATAGCCAATTACTATGAAATAAAAAGCATACGCCAAACAAGCAAAAAATAGAATGGAAATACTTTCAATCATAGTCCCCTGTTTCAACGAACAAGACTGTTTGCATTCTTTCCTACGGGATTTGTTACAAGTGAGAGATAATTTAAACGAGTTGCAAATTGAAGTTCTTATGATTAACGATGGCAGCACCGATGACACCTTGACTGTCATGCGACAGCTGGCAAATCAGCACAAAGAAATACGGTATATATCTTTCTCTCGCAACTTCGGGAAAGAGAGTGCCATGCTGGCTGGTTTTCAAATGGCAAAAGGAGATTATGTCGTGGTCATGGATGCAGATTTACAGGATCCCCCCGCATTACTGCCAGCCATGTTACAAGCAATCAGGGAAGAAGGATATGACTGCGCCGGGACCCGGCGGACGACACGCGCCGGGGAACCGGTCATCCGCTCATTCTTTGCGCGGCTATTCTACAGACTTATCAATGTAGTCTCCTCCACCAGACTGGTGGATGGAGCCAGGGACTACAAGATGCTCTCCAGAGCAGCAGTCAATGCCATTCTGGCCCTGCCGGAATACAACCGATTTTCCAAAGGATTGTATGAATGGATTGGATTCCGCACAAAATGGTTTGAATACGAAAATGTAGAACGCGTAGCAGGGGAAACCAAATGGTCGTTCTGGAAGTTGTTCAAATATTCACTGGAAGGAATTGTTGCCTTTTCAACAGCACCACTGGCGCTCGCCTCTCTGCTGGGCATCGGATTTCTGCTGGTGAGTCTGCTGAGCATCTTGTTGCTCTGCATTCGCCAACTGGTGTGGCACGACTCCGTGGATGGATGGACCTCCTTGGTCTGCATCATCGTATTTCTCTGCGGGCTTCAACTGTTCAGCCTCGGCATCATGGGACAATATTTATCAAGGATGTATCTGGAAATCAAACGGAGGCCTAACTATATCATCGCAGAAAGCTCGGATTAGTCAGGTGAAGAAGCCGCATGAAAGATAATAGATTCCCCGTTTCTCTCAAAAAAAAAGCCCCTGCATTGCAGGGGCTTTCTGGTATGAATGTTCAGTAACTTAATGTTTCTGCCAGCCCGGCTTGTGGCGGGAGGCAAGTTCCTCGATGACCTGCTCAATGCGCAGGCCCTTGGAGGTCAGCAGCACAATGAGGTGGTAGAACATGTCGGAAGCCTCGTAAATGAGGCGTTCATCCGTGCCGTTGCAGGCTTCGATGCAGGCCTCGAGGGCTTCCTCGCCCACCTTCTGGGCCATGCGGTTCACACCATCGCGGAACAGGCTGGTGGTGTAGGAGCCTTCGGGCATTTCCTCGTGGCGCTTGTTGATGAAATCCTGCAATTCGGTCAGGAACAGCAGCGGGCTGGCCTCATTCTTCTCGCCCCAGCAGGTATCCGTGCCGGTGTGGCACACCGGGCCATGCGGCGTGGCCTGAATGAGCAGCGTATCGTTGTCGCAATCCACCTTGATGCTCACCACATCGAGGTAATTACCGCTGGTTTCGCCCTTTGTCCACAAGCACTGGCGGCTGCGACTGTAAAAGCACACGCGGCCGGTTTCCTGGGTCTTTTCAAAGGATTCGGCATTCATGTAGCCCAGCATAAGCACCTTGCCGGTGGCAGAGTCCTGAATGATGGCGGGTACCAGGCCGCCGCATTTGTCGAAGTCGATAGTCATATGCGATAATTAGCGGTTGCGGGCACAGTATAGCACAAGTTCCGGGAAATGCCATACTTTTTTCCCGAATTATCCGCTCCAGCTTGTAATTGAGCAGGTAATCCTTATATTATAACAGTTTACGCAAATCCTCCATGCTCGGCAATGCGCGGCGCAGCCGCTCCGGCAATTCATCTCGGGTCTTGTATACAGCTACCCCCATGGGCTTGGCATAGTCGCGCACGGCATACTCCACGTAGGTTTTCTCCGCATCCGAGCACAAAATGATACCTATACTCTGGTTTTCCTGCGGCTTACGCACATAATCATCCAGTAATTGCAGGTACATATTCAACTGCCCCAGATACGCAGCCTTGAATGGCCCGGTTTTCAGCTCAATGGCTACGAGCGATGAAAGCTCCCGGTTGTAGAACAATAAATCTATAAAATGCTCCTTGCCATGGGCTTCTATGCGGTATTGATTGCCCATGAATGTGAAATCCCGGCCAAAGGTCATAATAAAATCCCTGATATTATGAACTATGGCATTCTCCAAAACTCGTTCATCAATATCCTCCTTGTCCCTGGCTCCCAGTTCTTCCACATTGATAAAATCCAGCAGATACTCGTCGCGAAACATTTCTACGGCCTTCAACGCAGAACGTGAATCGCTGAGCGTCTGCACAAAATTATTCGGCATCTGTCCCCGGTGGCTGTATGTATCGCTGGCTATTGCCGCCTTGAGCTGAGATACAGAAAGACGTTCCTCTGCGCTCAGGCGCACATAGTAGACGCGCTTTTCCGGTTGCTTGACCTTGTTCAAGATAAGGCAATGATGCGTAAATGATATGGATTGAAACTCCGCAGCCGTTAATCCTCCAGCCTGCAGGAAAAGCTGATTCCCGGACTGCGTCGTTAAATCGTCAGTCGCGACTGACGATTTTATATCCACCTCACAATCAAGGAGCTGACTTCCTTCTTCTCCTATATCCGCACGGCCCCCGCTCCAGGCTTCATAAAACAACCGCATCAGCTTGATATTCGTTGCGGAGAAACCGCGCAATCCGGGCAGCTGTGCCTGCAATTGGTTGCTGATATATTCAATAGCACCTTTTCCCCATTGTTTTGAACGGGAATGAGTGGAAATATAGCGGCCTACGCTATAGTATAGCGCCAGTTGTACAGCATTAATCTGCCGGGCGGCTACAAGCTGCTGCTGCAAAATAGCCTGCTTTATGGTTTGCACAGCAGCATCATAACTCTGCTGCGCTTCCACTGGCCGTTCTTCTTCCCTGATTCTCCCTGTCATTTCTACCGTTTTTCGTTATACTATGTTGCCAATTTCAGGTCAATCAAAATGTATCTGCATTAAGCCATCAAAGCACATGCGCATTTTATTACATTATTACACAGAAAAAAAACATCAGCTAGTCTGTTCCACCGGAACGTGTAGATATAAGCAGAATATTAATACTCTGCGTTTACAGACGCACGCAGATACCCTCATTGTGGAGGTACTGCTTAAGCTCGGGAATCTTGATTTCGCCGAAGTGGAACACGCTGGCCGCCAGGGCAGCATCGGCATGGCCGAGACGGAAAGCATCGGCAAAGTGCTCCTTGGCACCGGCGCCACCACTGGCGATGACCGGGATGCTCAGCTCATCGGAAAGGCGGGCCAGAGCTTCGTTCGGGAAGCCCTGCTTCACGCCGTCATGGTCCATGCTGGTGAAGAGGATTTCACCTGCCCCGCGGTCGGCCACTTCGCGAGCCCAGTCGAACAGCGTGCGCTCCACGCGGATGCGTCCACCATTCACATAGCAGTACCAGCCGTCGGCATCGCAGCGGGCATCAATAGCCGCCACACAGACCTGGGAACCAAAGTGGCTGGCAATCTCATTCACCAGCTGGGGATTGCGGATAGCGGCAGAGTTAAGGCTCACCTTGTCGGCACCGGCTTCCAGCAGGCGGGCCACATCGGCCAGCTCGTGGATACCACCACCCACGGTAAAGGGGATGGAGATGGCAGCAGCCACGCGGGAGACCATATCGGTGAAGGTCTTGCGCCCCTCATGCGTGGCCGCAATATCCAGGAATACGAGTTCATCTGCCCCCTGCTCGCTGTAGGCCTTGCCCAGCTCCACGGGGTCGCCCGCATCGCGCAGGTTCACAAAGTTGATGCCTTTGACGGTGCGGCCGTCCTTGACATCCAGACAGGGGATAATGCGTTTTGCAAGCATATTTTAAGTGAATAGGGAATAGTGAATAAGGAATAATTGTTAAAGCGATGCGAGCAAGGCGGACAAATCGATGCGGCCTTCGTAGTAGGCCTTGCCGAAGACGACGGAGGGGATACCGGCGGCATCGAGCGCGCGGATATCCTCGGTGCAGCTCACGCCACCGCTGGCGATGAGGCGGCAGCCGGGGTGCTTCGCCATGATTTCCTGGTACAGGGCCGTATTCGGCCCGGTGAGGGTGCCATCGCGGGAGATATCCGTGCAGAGCACACGGGTGATGCCGTGGCTCATGTAGAAGCTCACGAATTCATCCAGGCTCATGCCGCCATCCTCGCGCCAGCCCTTAATCATCACGCGCCCATTCAGCGCATCAGCGCCCACGATGAAGCGGTCGGGGCCGTATTTCTCTGCCCACTTCAGTAAGCGCTGCGGGTCAGTAGCAGCCAGGCTACCCACTGTCACCATGGCGGCACCGTGGTCAAAGGCGGCCTGCAAATCGCTCTCCTGCTTGATGCCACCGCCGAAATCCACGGTCATGCCCAGCGCGGTAATCTTTTCCAGCGTGGCCAGATTCACGATGTGGTCAGCCTTGGCGCCATCGAGGTCTACCACATGCAGACGCCGCACGCCCATGTCGTAGAAGCGGCGTGCCACATCCTCGGGGTGGGCATCGTAGGTCTTTTTGGCGGCATAGTCGCCCTTGGTCAGGCGCACGCACTGGCCGCCGATGATGTCGATTGCGGGAATCAGCTCAATCATGGCAGAGATGGATAAAATTGTGAAGAATGCGCAAGCCTACATCGCCGCTTTTCTCCGGGTGAAACTGGGTGGCATAGAAATTACCGCAACGCAGGGCGCTGGCGTAGGTCACGCCGCCGTAGGTAGTGCGGGCAACGGCTTCCGCGCAGTCCGGCACATAGAAACTGTGCACGAAGTAGACGAAATCGCCCTCTTTCAGCCCCTGGAACAGCGGAGTTTTCAGCTGTTCGATGGTATTCCAGCCAATCTGAGGGATTTTCACGCGGCCCTCAGCACAGGAAACAGGGAAACGCTGCACCTTGCTGCCGAACACGCCCAGGCAGGGTGTATCGCCCTCCTCGGAATGGGCGCAGAGCAACTGCTGCCCGATGCAGATACCCAGCACAGGCTGCTTCAGGTTACGGATGACGGCATCCAGCCCGCTCTGGCGCAGGTAGGCCATGGTATTGGAAGCCTCACCCTGCCCCGGGAATATCACGCGGTCAGCAGCAGCCAGCACGGCAGGGTCATCGGTCACCACCGGCTCCACCCCGATGCGGTGGAGCGCATTGATAACCGAGCAGATATTGCCCGCATTGTATTTGACAACAGCTACCTTCATACCTTAAAGCGTTCCTTTGCTGGAGGGCAGCACCAGGTGGCGTACATCGCGCTGCACCGCCACGCGGATAGCGCGTGCCAGCGCCTTGAATGTTCCCTCAACCTTGTGGTGTTCGTTCTCGCCCTCAGCCTTGATGCTGAGGTTCATGAGCGCGGCATCGCTCAGGCTCTTGAAGAAGTGGTAGAACATCTCCGTGGGCATATCGCCGATGCGCTCGCGCTTGTACTCGGCTTCCCACTGCAACCAGGGACGTCCGCCAAAATCCAGCGCAGCCTGGCACAGGCAGTCATCCATAGGCAGGCAGTAGCCGTAGCGGGAAATGCCCAGCTTATTGCCGATTGCCTTGCGCAGACACTCGCCCAGCGCCAGGCCAGTATCCTCAATGGTGTGGTGTTCGTCCACGTAGAGGTCACCCTTCACACGGATGGTCACGCCCATGCCGCCGTGGTGCGCCAGCTGTGCCAGCATGTGGTCAAAGAAGCCCAGCCCGGTGCTGATATCGCAGAAACCGGGGCGATCCAGCTCCAGCTTCACATAGATATCGGTCTCGCGGGTGGTGCGCTGCACCTCGGCACTGCGCTCCCCAGCCACCAGAATCTCGGTAATCTTCTTCCAGTCCATGCCGTCGGTGCCAATCTGCAGTGCTTTGCAGCCCAGGTTCTGCGCCAGCTGCACATCCGTGGCGCGGTCGCCGATGACATAGCAGTTCTCCAGGTCGTATGTGCCATCCATGTAGGCGGTAAGCATGCCGGTACCGGGTTTGCGCGTGGGGGCATTGTCGTGAGGGAAATGGCGGTCGATGAGGATGTCATCGAACTCAACGCCCTCGCCCTTCAGCGTATCGAGAATGAAGTTATGAACCGGCCAGAAGGTATCCTCCGGGAAGGAATCCGTTCCCAGACCGTCCTGGTTGCTCACCATAACAAATTCGTAATCGGTCAGCTCGCGGATGGTGCTCAGGGCTCGGAAGGTGCCAGGCACAAAGACCAGCTTCTCAAAAGCATCTATCTGCTCATCAGCGGGTTCCTGGATAATCGTACCGTCGCGGTCGATGAAAAGGGCTTTTTTCTTCATGTTCAGAACTTTTTGAGGGCTGCGAGCAGTTCATCGTTCTCCGCGGGGGTGCCGATGGTGATACGCAGGCAGTTCTCGCACATCATGATGCGGTGGCGGTTGCGCACGATAATCCCCTGCTCCACCAGCGCATCGTAAATAGCACAGGCATCAGTCACGCGAGCCAGGAAGAAATTGGCATCGCTGGGGTACACTTCCAAGCAAAGGGGAAGCGCTGCCACCGCCTGCATCATGCGGGTACGCTCGGAGAGAGATTCATCCACCCAGGCACGAATTTCATCCATGTGCTCCAGGCGCTCCATGGCAGCACGCTGGGTGAGGATATTCACGTTGTAGGGGTATTTCACCTTGTTGAACAGGGCAATGACTTCCGGGTGCGCCAGCGCCATTCCCAGACGAATACCGGCGGAGGCCCATGCCTTGGAGAAGGTGTTGAGCACGATGAGGCGCGGGTATTCCTCCAGCAGTGCGCTGGCAGAAGAGCCCTCCGGAGCAAAGTCAATATAGGCTTCATCCACCACGACCATGCCGGGGAAGATGTCCAGCACCTTGCGGATTTCGTCCAGAGGCAGCAGATTGCCGGTGGGATTGTTCGGGCTGCAGATGAACACCACCTTGGTGCAGGGGGAGTAGATGGACTGCAGGAAGTTTTCAGCGTTGAACTGATACCCCTCCTCCAGCGGGATGGCATTGTAGCGCACGTTGTTGATGTCGGCGCAGACTTCGTACATGCCGTAGGAGGGCGCAATGGCCGCCACCTCATCCACCCCGGGGGTGCAGAAGGTGCGGAAAACCAGGTCAATGGCTTCATCGCTGCCGTTGCCCAGGAAGATGCGCTCCGGCGCCACGCCCTTGTAGGCAGAAATCTTCTGCTTCAAGTCCCACTGCAGCGGGTCGGGATAGCGGTTGTTCGGCGCGTTGTGCGGGCATTCATTGGCATCCAGGAACACATGGGCAGCCTTGCCTGCATATTCATCACGGGCAGAGCTGTACGGCTTGAGCTTCAGGATATTCGGGCGCACCAGACGCGCAATACCGGTGCCGGCGTCTTCCTGCGGAAGCGTGGCAACCTGCTGCATGCGCAGGGTCATGGCGCGGGCATGGGCATCCAGATGCTCGGCCTGGGCCATGAGTTCCACCGTGCGGCCGATGCTGCGGATGCCCTCAGCAGAAAGGGTCTGGAGGGTCATCTTGCGCTGGAAGCTGTCGATGCACAGGCTGCTGTAGGCGCGCACACAACCCATGGTCGGCAGGGTGTGGTTCGTGCCGCTGGCGTAGTCGCCGGCGCTTTCACAGCTGTAATTGCCCAGGAAAATCGAACCGGCGTGGGTGGTTTCGGTCGCCACGGCTGCGGCATCCTCCATGGCAATGATAAGGTGTTCCGGGCCGTAGGCATTGGTGAAATCAATGCAGTCCTGCTTATCTGCCAGCACAATGATGCGGCTGTTGGCAATGGATTTGGCTGCAATTTCCTTGCGCGGCAACTCGGCAAGCTGCTTCTCCACCTCGGCGGCCACGGCTTCTGCCACGGCAGCATCGGTGGTGACCAGCATCGCCTGGCTGTCCGGGCCGTGTTCTGCCTGGCTCAGCAGGTCTGCCGCCACAAAGGCAGGCACGCAGCTCTTGTCTGCCAGCACTTCCACCTCACTGGGGCCGGCGGGCATATCAATGGCAACGCCACAGAGAGATGCCAGTTGCTTGGCGGCGGTCACATAGGCATTGCCCGGACCAAAAATCTTGTCGACCTTCGGCACGGAAGCGGTGCCGTAGGTCATGGCGGCGATGGCCTGCGCCCCGCCAACCTTGAAAATGCGCTTCACGCCACAGAGTTCCGCAGCGTAGAGAATGGCGGGATTCACCTTGCCATCCTTGCCGGGAGGGGTGCAGAGCACCACTTCCTCGCAGCCGGCCACGGCGGCAGGAACCGCCAGCATGAGCACCGTGGAGAACAGGGGAGCCTGCCCGCCCGGCACATACAACCCCACGCGCTGGATGGGCAGCGTGCGCTGCTCGCAAAGCACACCGGGAGCGGTTTCCAGCTTCACCGGAGCCTGCACCTGAAGCTGCAATTCGTGGAAGTCGTAGATGTTGCAGTAGGCCAGCTCAATGGCTTCCCTGAGCTCCTGCGGCACGGCTTCCACGGCCTCTGCCACCTCGGCTGCAGAAACCGCCAGCGTTTCCAGCTCCACGCCATCAAAACGGTGCCCGTATTCATGCAGTGCCTGGTCGCCATGCGTCTGCACAGCGTCCATGATGGGGCGCACCACATCAAAGAGTTGCGTTACATCGAAGGCCGGGCGGCGCACCAGCTCCGCCCACTGCTCGCGTTTCGGTTCCGTTATGATGGTCATGGGAATGGTAAACAGGGTTACAGAATCATTTTTTCAATCGGCAGCACCAGGATTCCCTGGGCACCGGCTTCCTTCAGGCGGCCAATGATATCCCAGAAGCAGGATTCGTCCAGCACGGTGTGAATGCTGCACCAGCCCTCCTGGGCCAGCGGCATGATGGTGGGGCTCTTCACGCCCGGCAGCACCGCCACAATCTGCTCCACGCAGTCCTTGGGTGCGTTCATGAGCACATAGCGCTTATCGGCCGCGGTCATGACGGCATCCATGCGGAAGAGGAGCTTGTCAAGAATCTCACGCTTCTCGGCGCAGAGGTTCTTGTTGGCTATGAGCACAGCCTCGCTCTCCAGCACCACCTCGACCTCGCGCAGGTTGTTGCTCACCAGCGTAGCGCCGCTGCTCACAATGTCGAAAATGGCATCTGCCAGACCAATGCCGGTGGAAATCTCCACCGACCCCGTGATAACATGAATATGAGCCTGAACCCCCTGCTCCTCCAGCCAGCGGCGGAGAATCACAGGATAGGAAGTGGCAATGCGGCGCCCCTGCAGCCACTGCGGGCCTGTGTACTCGTTTTCCTTGGGAATGGCAATGCTCAACCGGCAGCCGCCAAAGCCCAGCTTCTTCACGATATCGGCATCGCCCTGGCGCTCCAGATACTCATTGAGCCCTACCACGCCGATATCCGCCACACCGTCTGTCACGGTCTCGGGGATATCATCATCGCGCAGGTAAAGCACCTCCATGGGAAATTTGCGGGCACTAACCAGCAGCGTACGCTTGGAGGAACTTACCTTGATGCCAGCCTCGGACAGGATAGCCATGGTGTCCTCGTTCAGACGACCTTTGGATTGTACAGCAATTCTCAGTTTCATGTTATCGGGAAATAATGGATTCTGCTATTTTTCTATCACAAATCAAGGACGCGTCTATCATAAAATAGATGCGTCCTCGTTCTCTAGCACATATGTGTGCCGGAAATTCAGGAAACCTTGGCAGCAGCTTCCTTCAGGTTCTTACCAACCTTGAACTTCACCACCGAGCGGGCGGGAATCGGTACGTTCTTGGCGGGGTCCTTGGGGTTGCGGCCAACCTTGGGCTTCACTTCCTTTACGGTGAAAGTACCGAAGTTGCGCAGCACAACGCGATCACCCTTACCCAGTGCATCGGTAATCAGTTCGATGGTCTTCTGGATGATGTCAAGCACCTCGTTCTGCGTGAAACCGTTGTCCAGTTCAGCGCATACCTTGTTAACAAGCTCTCTCTTAGTAATCGTATTTGCCATAATAAAAATTGCTTTGTTGAAAAGCCGGGCACATTGTAGACCAAAAAAATCATTTTGTCTCGCCTAAAGTGATAAAAAGTAGCAAATTCTGCGTCACCTCCAGCCTTTTTAGGCATTTTTACGGCATTTTGGGTTGACGCCCCGGCAAATTCACCGCATTCTAGTGGCGGATATGGCAAATCAGTTCACCATTCAGCTCACAAAAACCGAGGCAGATACGCTTCAGAAAAAGCTAGAGGCAACTCCAGATTTCCGCATAACGACGCGGGATTACGCCGATTTTTGTTTCGAAAACGAAAGTGTTAATATTGCCTATTATCCGAAGAAGGGAAAACTGCTGATACAAGGACGAGGAGCAGAGGATTTTCTGAAAAACACCCTGCAACTCCAGCCGGAGGAAAAAGCCCCTGCCCTTAGCACCACACTGCCCGCGCTGGTGGATACCACACCGCACTTCGGCGTGGATGAAAGTGGCAAGGGAGACTACTTCGGCCCGCTGGTCGTGGCCGGGGTCTATACAGACGAGCGCTGCGCCGCAGAGCTGGTGCGCATCGGCTGCAAAGACAGCAAAAGCATCCCCGATGACAGGAAGATTCTCTCCATTGCTGAAAAAATAAAAAAGGCCGCCGGCGTAGTATACGAGGTCATCTGCATCGGCCCCCGCCGTTATAATGAACTCTACGCCGAAATCGGCAATCTGAACCGCCTGCTCGCCTGGGGGCACGCGCGCGTGATTGCCGCGCTGCACGAGAAGGTTCCCTCCTGCCCGCGGGCACTGAGTGACCAGTTCGCCAACGAATGGGTACTCAAACGCGCCCTTGGCCAGCGCCATATCCCCGTGCAGCTGGAGCAACGTACCAAAGCGGAAAGCGATGTGGCAGTTGCTGCAGCCTCCATCCTGGCACGCGCCCGCTTTGTGCAGTGGATGAAGCAGACCGCCGAAGCCAGCAAATGCCCCATGCCGCTGGGCTGCGCCCCCCATGTCACCCGCGCCGCGAAGCATTTCATTGAGACTCACGGCCGTGAGAGACTCCAGGATGTAGCAAAGCTCCATTTCAAAGTCACCCAGAAACTGCAATAAAACAAAAAAACGCATTTTTTTCAAGATTTAGCTTGCAATCTCTCCACTTCTCGTGTATATTTCCGCCGCACCCCTTAACCGAGGGCTCACGCAAAGCATGGGCAGGTGTCTGAGTGGTCGAAAGAGCACGATTGGAAATCGTGTGTACGTCAAAAGCGTACCGAGGGTTCGAATCCCTCCCTGTCCGTCCTAAACCCCGCAAGTTTAACCGCTTGCGGGGTTTTTCGTTATTTCATTCGGACGGTTTGTCATGCTGCTGTGTCAGCATGGCAGATAAATCTTGACACTTGGCGACACTAAAGGCAGAATATGCACCACGCACTTCCCATGGAGAGATGGCTGAGTTGGTCTAAGGCACTCGACTCGAAATCGAGCGTGGCAGAGATGTCACCGTGGGTTCGAATCCCACTCTCTCCGTCATCAATAAAAGTAAGAAAACCTGCAAAAACATTGATTTTTGCAGGTTTTCCTATACATGTTAATATGCAGCAGGCCTGGATTGACAAGGCAGCGCGCATTTTATAGTATATTATAAGAATCCCCGACCGTATCGCATGAAATCCACCCTGCTCTTTATCTGTTCGCTTTTGTGCATTGCCTTTTTCTCATGGCAACTTGTGATTACAGGTAATCACCTGCCGCCCAGTGCAGATGCGTTTTCGCAGGTTGTGGATGCAAAGTCTGCAGAAGCTCTGCTGCTCAGTCAGCAGAGTTTCAACAGCGGAGTGGGAATCCTGAACCTCAGTCTCACGGCACTGGCCATGCTGGCCTCCATCCTGAGCCTGTTCTTTTTGCGGCAGCCCCGCCCGTTGAAGTGGTTCCGTGGCAGTCTGCTCACCGCAAACATCATCATCCTCATCTCCTGCGTGGTGCTTTTCCTGATTACCCTCATGGAAAGCATGCAGCACACGCCCCAATGCCTCACGCTCGTCTGGCCATGGAAGCATTCCTTCTGGGAAATTGCCATTAAGCATGTGCAGCAGGCGGCCATGTTCCTCAGCTTGTGCTGCGGCATGCTCAGCGGCGTTAACTGCGCTGCGTTCTACCTGTTCTACCGCCGCCGCGAGATGTACGGCGATTATTAAAGCTATCAGCCAAGAGCAGGCAGGCGGAAGAAGCGGCAGGCGTTTGCCGTGGTGGCAGCAGCCACTTCCTCCAGCGTAATTCCACGCAGTGCGGCCAGTTTCTCCGCCACAAAGCGGGTGCGGCCGGGGATATTGAGCTTTCCGCGGTGCGGCTCCGGGGAAAGATAGGGCGAATCGGTTTCCACCATCACGCGCTCCAGCGGTGCCCATGCAGCCACCTGCTGAACATCTGTTGTTTTCTTGAAGGTAATGATACCGGTGAAGGAGATAAGGCCATCCAGCTGTTCAAACACCGCGTCCGCCTGCTCCTTACTGCCGATGAAGCAGTGGAACACCGGGCGTACTTTCGGGAAATTGCGGGCAATGGCAAAGGCATCATCAAAACAGGCTGTGCCTTCCTTATCCCGCGTATGCAGCGAGATATTCAGCCCCAGTTCCTGTGCCAGCTGGAAATGCTTCTCCAGCAACACTCGCTGCCGCGCATGGTACACGGCTTCGTCCCAGCCTTCCGGGGCATCCCAGAAATAATCCAGTCCCGCTTCACCAATGGCGGCCTGCGGATGCTGGCGGCACAGGTTGGCCATGTACTCAAAATCCTCATCGCTTACGTTTGTAACCTCAGAGGGATGCGCCGCCAGACAGGAGGTCACGAAATCCGGCATGCGGCGGGCAAGCTCAAGCTGCGGCAGCCAGTCCTGCGGGTGCGTTCCCTGCGATATACAATGCCCCACGCCCAGCGCAAGCGAATCTTCCCGCAGCTGCGCCAAATCCTCATATTTATCATGCACCAGGTGGCAATGGGTATCAATAATCATGCGCACCGTATACACCAGCGCCGCCCCATTGTCAAGGAGAACCTGTACCCCGAAACACCTCGGCAACCCGCCTGAGCCCGCCGGGCTTCCATTTTTTCTGCCAGCATACCCTGCTCCTGCGGTTATTTTGCTTGCCAACCCACAATAATAAGAGTAGAATAGCGCGACCGCCGATGGCGGCATCCCTGCCTCATCAGATACGATGGCGGAGGGAATAAGAAAATCAACATAATACATCTACACATTCTTCATATCATGAACGAACTCAAAGGTGCATGCATCATCGGTCAGTCCGGCGGTCCTACCGCTGTGATTAACGCCAGCGTTCTGGGTGCTATCCAGACCGCTCTCAACGCTCCTCAGATCACCCGCGTGCTGGGTGCCGCCAACGGTATCCGTGGCGTGCTGGACGGCAAGCTTTACGACATGGGCATGGAAGACCCGGTGGAGCTTGAGCTGCTGAAGTTCACCCCCTCCTCCGCCCTGGG
>JAFYRS010000161.1 GCA_017546845.1 Akkermansia sp. | reverse complement strand
GTGAGCTCAATGGCGGCGGTGGGGGTGGGGGCGCGCAAATCTGCCACAAAGTCGGCTATGGTGAAGTCTGTTTCATGCCCCACGGCGGAGACGACGGGGACGGGGCAGGCGGCAATGGCTCGCGCCAGCGCTTCCTCGTTGAAGCACCATAAATCCTCCAGACTGCCGCCGCCGCGGGCGATGATGATGTAGTCCACGGCGGGCTGGTTGTAGCGCGCGGGGTTGCCCAGTTGCTCGAGCGCGCGGGCTATGCCGAGTTCTGCACCCTTTCCCTGCACCTGCACGGGGTAGAGGTACGTGCGAATCCAGGGGGCGCGTTGCTCCAGCCGGTGGCGCATGTCCTGGATGACGGCGCCTGTGGCGCTGGTGACCAGGGCTACGCTTTGCGGAAAGCGCGGGATTCGACGTTTGCGGGCGGGGTCGAAGAGTCCCTCGGCTGCCAGGCGGGCTTTCAGGGCTTCGAATTGCTGCTGCAGGGAGCCCACACCCGCTTCCTTGACTGAATCGACAATGAATTGCAGCGAGCCGCGGCCCTCCCACACGGTGGCCTTGCCGCGCAGTTCAACCTGCATGCCCTCGCGCAGGCGCAGCCGCATGCTGCGCGCGCGGAAGGCATATAGTGCGCACTGCAGCTGGCAGTGCGCATCTTTGAGGGTGAAGTAGATATGCCCGCTGCTGGCGGCCTTGCAGGAGCCGATTTCACCGGTGACGCTCTGCTCGCCTACGTTGACCTCCACTGTCTGCTTGAGTCGGCAGACCAGTTCTGTTACCGAAAGAGGCATGTGGAATTACGAATTACGAATTACGAATTACGAATTACGAATTACGAATTACGAATTACGAATTACGGTGTTAGTTTGGGCGAATTGTTTCAGGGTGTGTTTCTGAACGAAGCACTGATGGTGCAATAATTCGTAAATCGTAAATCAAAAATCGTAAATTATTTCTGGTTTGGGTCCTGCCAGGCGGGGTCGAAGCCCTTGGCGTAGGTGAAGAGGTCGCGGTGGATGTATTCGTAGTAGGTTTCGCGGGCTTCGTCATCCAGTTTGTACCAGATGGCGACGTTGAGTGCGCGGGCGACCTTCTGCATCATTTTGAGGGTGAGCTCGCGTCCCATACGGGCTTTCTGCACCTGTTTGTGGGTGAGCTGCTCGGTGGAGACGCTGACGAGGTCATGATTATCCAGCCCCCAGTATTGCATGATGGAGTCAATACGCTGGGTGCCGTGGTTGAGTTCGTTTAGTTCGTTCATCTTTAAGGATAATATGGTTGTTATACAGGGCGGGTTGTTGGAAAACGGTTATAACCCCGGGATGTGGCGCACGTAGAAGCCGCCGCAGGGGCGGGATTCGGTGTACCAGCGGGGGCCTACGCCGCGGCTGGTGCCGGTGGTGTCAAAGCGCATGCCGGCTATCATGAGGAACACGTGGCCGCGCTTGGCGTAGACGGTGAGCCATTTGCCAAAGCCGGGATGTCCCCACTTCAGGAAGTCGCGGGAGGAGGGGTAGGTGTCTTTCTTGAGCATGCCGCATTCGCGCAGCACAAAGGCAACGGAGCCGGAGTAATCGTAGGCGGAGTCGATGTGCTTGCGGTGGCCGCCGCCCATGCGGTAGGGCTTGCCTACAATCTTGTTGCCTGCGGCAATGGCCTTGCGGATGCGTGCCGGGGCTTTGTAGGGGATGGTGACCTTGCCGTTGCGCATTTTCTTGGGGGTAAAGCCTTTGTGGTACACGTACTTGGGGGTACGTGCATTGCTGTTGAGCTGCTGCTGGCAGCCGTTGAAGGCCAGCAGGGCTAACAGGGGCAGGAGTATGGAGAGAAAACGGTTCATGTGTTGTTTAGTTATAGTGTATTTTAGCACAGAACCCGGCATTGGCAAGCTGAAAACAGGTGGTGAAGCAGGAAAAAATGCCGCCGCAGACCTCTTGCGGGGTGTCTGCGGCGGCAATAGAGGGATTTACATGGTGTTTTTACACAAGGCCCTGGGCAATCATGGAATCTGCCACCTTCACGAAACCGGCGATGTTGGCACCTGCTACGTAGTTGGTGAAGGTATCGGTGCAGTCCTTGGAGTATTCGCGGGCGTGGTTGTAGGCGTTTTCGTGGATGTTCTTCATGATGCCGAAGAGCTTGGCGTCTACTTCCTCGCGGCTCCAGCTGAGGCGCATGCTGTTCTGGCTCATTTCGAGGCCGGAGGTGGCTACGCCGCCTGCATTGGCAGCCTTGGCCGGGCCGTAGAGAATCTTGGCGGCCAGGTAGTTGTTGATGCCTTCCAGATCGGTGGGCATGTTGGCGCCTTCGGCCACGAGCATACAGCCGTTCTTGATGAGGGTGGCGGCTTCAGCGCCGTTGATTTCGTTCTGCGTGGCGCAGGGGAAGGCGCAGTCGCAGGGAACGCTCCAGGGACGCTGGCCTTCGAAGTACTGGGCGCTCTTGAAAGCGTCTGCGTATTCCTTGATGCGGCCGCGGCGCACGTTCTTGAGGTCCATAATCCAGGCCAGTTTCTCGGCGTTGATGCCTTCGGGGTCGTAGATGTAGCCGTTGGAGTCGGACATGGTGACGACCTTGGCGCCCAGCTGGTTGAGTTTCTCAACGAGGTACTGGGCCACGTTGCCGGAACCGGAAACGACGCACACCTTGCCCTGCAGGTCATCGTTGCGGGTGGACAGCATGTTCTGGGCGAAGTAGACGGTGCCGTAGCCGGTGGCTTCCGGGCGGATGAGGGAGCCGCCCCAGTTGAGGTTCTTGCCGGTGAGCACGCCGGTGAATTCGTTGCTCAGGCGCTTGTACTGGCCGTAGAAGTAGCCGATTTCGCGGGCGCCCACACCGATATCGCCGGCGGGAACGTCTGTATCAGCGCCGATGTGGCGGTAGAGCTCGGTCATGAAGCTCTGGCAGAAGCGCATGACTTCGGCATCGCTCTTGCCCTTGGGATCAAAGTCAGCGCCGCCCTTGCCGCCGCCCATGGGCAGGGTGGTGAGGGAGTTCTTGAAAATCTGCTCGAAACCGAGGAACTTGAGGATGCCCAGGTTTACGGAGGGGTGGAAGCGCAGGCCGCCTTTGTACGGGCCGATGGCGCTGTTGAACTGAACGCGGTAGCCGCGGTTCACATGGATTTTACCGGCATCGTCCTGCCACGGCACGCGGAAGATGATGGTGCGTTCCGGCTCGACGATGCGCTCGAGGATGCAGTTGTCTTCGTACTTCTTATTGGCGGAAAGTACAGGTTCAATGGTGGAAATAACCTCCTGTACAGCCTGGAGGAACTCGGGTTCATGCGCGTTCTTGGCGCGCACCTGTTCCAGCACTCGTGTTGTGTAATCAGACATATGTGTAATGGGCTTGTCTGGGTTGCCCGGCTCCGGCCTGTTCGGCTGGTGCCGTGGTCAGACGCGGCGCATTATACCAAAAAGTTGCCGTTTGGAAAGCCTTTTTTCAGAAAAAATACAAAACAGCTACGATTATCAATGAGATAGGCCGCAGGCACGGAGTTCTTTTGCCAGTTCCTGCACATCATCCAGCGGGAGGAGGTCTGAGCTGATGCTCATGCGGGTGCTGCCGGCCTGCAGGATGATGGTGCAGCTTTCTGTGGCCTGCTGGTGGGTTTCCTGAATTTCGGCGCTGGTGAGGTCTGCCCAGCGCAGGGTGGTGCTGCCGCGAAGGCTGCGGCGGGTGATGCTTTCTTCTGTTATGGTGTAGCGCAGCAGGGCGTAGTGTGCCGTCCAGAGCGGGGTGATGATGAGGGCGAGAACAGCTGTAATCTGTTGCCAGAGGGCGTCTTTGGTGCAGAGGACGTAGATGGATGCTGCCAGTACCATGACGGTGGCGGCTATGTAGAGCTGGGCATTGGCGCAGCGGAGGGTGCGGTAGGTGGGCATGGTGCGGTGGAGGGTGAAAAACCGCCCTGCCTGTGGCAGGCAGGGCGTGGGAAAGAGGGTGGTATGTTATCAGGCCTGGAAGTGTGCTTCCGGGGAATCTGCCGGCACAATCTTGATTTCGACCGGGGCCATATCGGTGTAGTCGTTGCCGGGTTTCGGGCGGTATTTCACATCGATGGGTTTCACGAAGCCGCCGCGGTTGTAGTCTTCCACGGCGCGGGTGATGTAGACGGGAAGCTGCATCACCGAGTGCTGGAAGAATTTCTGCGCAACGTGGTGCTGGGTGCGGATGCAGCCGTGGGAGAGGCGCTTGCCTGCTTCCACCTTGCCTGTGTGCAGGCCTACGCCGTCCGGGGTGAAGCGGTGCCAGTAGGGCATGCCGGCACCTTCGAAGGTGTGGCCTTCGGGCAGGCCGTGGGTGAGGTCTGCGTTGCTGTTGGTTACTTTGCCTTCAGCGTTGATGAACTTACCGTAGCGGCTGGATTTGTGGTCCTCGTTTTTCTCGATGACGCGGAATACGCCGGTGGGGGTTTCGTGGCCGTTGGTGCCGGTAGAGACGGCCCAGTCGAGCGCTACGCGGCCATTTACATACAGGCGGGCGCGCTGCTGGGGAATGCAGACCACCAGTTTGGAATTGGCGCGGGTGACCTGGTGCAGCAGGGTGTCATCTGCCCAGTGGTCGAGGGTAAGGGGGTATTCCTTCCGGGCGGCAAAGTGTTCGTGCGTGCCTGCCGGGTAGGGGTTCACGTAGGTCGGCTGGTCTTTGCCGGGCAGGTTGAGCGGGTTGGGAAGCTGCACCGGGACAACGGGCTGCACAACCGGCTGCACGGTGGGTTCGTAGAGCTTCTGCTCTGCGCATGAGGCCAGAAGCAGTATGGAGGTGGTGAGAATGAGAATGCGTTTCATTTTAGTGTGCCGCAGGGATGCGGAGGGTTGCGCCTACCCGGATGGTATTGGCTGTTTCCGGGGTGAGGCCGTTTGCTTTCATGAGGTCTGCAGGGGTCACGCCGTATTGGCGGGAAATGCGGTAAATGGTATCACCGGGTTTGATGGTGTGTATGCCCGGAGTGCTGGCCGCCGGGGTGGAGGCTGCCGGTTTGGGTGCCGGGGCGGGTTTGGCGGTGGCCTGTGTTTTTTTGCGCGGTGCCTGCGTGGTGCCGGGTTGCGGTATGGTGAGCACCTGGTTGATGCGCAGGGTGGCATTGGCATCGGGCATGCCGTTGGCGGCTACCAGGGCGCGCACGGTGGTGTTGTGGCGGCGGGCAATGCCGCTGAGGGTGTCTCCCTTGCGCACGGTGTAGCGTACTGTGGTGGCGGCGGGTTGCTGCTGGGAAAGAGCAGAGGTTGCCGCCGCCGGCCTGGATGCCCGGGCACCAGATGCC
>JAFYRS010000004.1 GCA_017546845.1 Akkermansia sp. | reverse complement strand
GCGAATACACCGCCAAGTGGACAGCCAAGTTCCATGCGGACTGCAAGGCGCTCAACTGTCTCTCTCCGCATGTGGAACCCAGCGCCGTAGGTCACATCAAGGAGCAGCTGGATATTGTGCAGAAGCTTGTGGACGGTGGTCACGTCTACCAGAGCGAAGACGGTTCCGTGTATTTCCGCATTTCTTCCTATGCCGACTACGGCAAACTGGCTCACCTCGACCGCCAGGACCTCGACCTGGGCAAGACGGCCAACTCCCGCGCTGATACGGACGAGTACGAAAAGGACAGCGTGGCAGACTTTGTGCTCTGGAAAGCACGCCGCCCGGAGGATGGCCCGAACTTCTGGCCCTCCCCCTGGGGTGAAGGCCGCCCCGGCTGGCACCTCGAGTGCTCGGCCATGAGCCACAAGTACCTCGGCGACACCTTCGACCTGCACTCCGGCGGCGTGGACCTCGTGTTCCCGCACCATGAGAACGAGATTGCCCAGAGCCGCTGCGCCTGCGGTGGTCACTTTGCCCGCCACTGGTTCCACGTGACCCACCTGCTGGTGGATGGCGCCAAGATGAGCAAGAGCCTCGGCAATATGTACACCCTCGACCAGCTGCAGGAAATGGGCTACACTCCCGCCGCCCTGCGCTATGTGCTGGCCGGCGCCTACTACCGCCGCCCGCTCAACTTCACCCTCACCGGCATGAAGGACGCCACCAGCGCCCTCAACAAGCTGGGGCGTTTCGACAAGGAACTCGCCAAGGCCAGCGGTGCCAAGGAACCCACCTACCGCGACTTCGTGAAGAAAGCCCCTGCCCTGGGCGCGTTCCAACCCGCCTGGGACAGTCTGGAAGATGACCTGAACGGCCCGGAGGCCCTGGGCCACGTGTTCAGCGCCATCAAGGGCATCAAGCCGGCGGAAATGGAAGCCGCAGAAGCCGAAAAGGTATGGAAGGCCTTCCGTTTCATCATGGAGGCGCTTGGTCTGCAGCTGCCTGACCCGGATGCCGACATCGAAGTACCCGCCGACATCAAGGCCATTGCCGATGAACGCTGGGCCGCCCGTCTGGCTAAGGACTGGGCCACGGCCGATACCCTGCGCGGCAAGCTCGCCGAACTCGGCTGGGCCATGAAGGATGGTAAAGATGGATACAAACTCACCAAGGCATAAGATTATGGACAACAAAGACCTTTCCCTGCTCGGCAAGCACAGCGAATTCTTCCGTACTCCGGAGGAAGCCAAGCTCGAAGCCTTCCCGAACCGCAGCCCGCAGCGCCGCTATGTCGTCACGCTCGATACGCACGAATTCTCCTCCCTCTGCCCGGTGACAGGCCAGCCCGACAGCTGCCACCTCACCATCACCTACTGCCCGGCAGAAAAAGTGGTAGAAACCAAGAGCCTGAAATACTACCTCGTTTCCTTCCGCAACTACGCCGCATTCAACGAACAGGTGGTCAACCGCATTCTGGATGACCTGGTGGCCGCCGTCGACCCCGCATGGATGAAAGTCACCGGCCGCTTCGGCGCGCGCGGCGGCATTCAGCTCACCTGCGAGGCCGAGCATAATCCCGAGAACCGCCCTGCATGAAAGTAGCCGTTCTCCTCTCCGGCGGGTTGGATTCCACCACTGCCCTGCACTGGGCGCTGCGCCACCACCAGGTGGTCTGCGCCCTTTCCTTCGACTACGGCAGCAACCATGCCGCCCGGGAGCTGGCCTGCGCCCGCTGGCAGGCTGAACAGGCCGGCGTTCCGTACCACGAAATCGACCTGCGCTGTCTTTCCGGGCATCTGGAAAGCGCCCTGCTCAGCGGAGCCGATGCCATTCCCACCGGCGACTACGCCGAGGAGAACCTCAAGCAGACCGTTGTTCCCTTCCGCAACGGCATCTTCCTGGCCGTCGCTGCGGGCATAGCCGAAAGCAAAGGGGCCGAAGGGCTCGTCATTGCCGCCCACGGCGGAGACCACGCCCTCTACCCCGACTGCCGGGAGGAATTCATGGCAGCCATGTCGGCAGCCATCATGCACGGCACCTATGCCCGGTTGCAGATTCTGCGTCCCTTCATCGCCAACACCAAGGCAGAAATCACCGCCATCGGTGCAGAGCTCGGCGTAGATTTCTCCCACACCTATTCCTGCTACTGCGGCGCCGAACGCCATTGCGGCCAATGCGCCACCTGCCGCGAGCGCATCCTTTCCTTTGCCGAGGCCGGCATCCCCGACCCGACGCTCTACTGCTGATACGCGCTCACGCCAGCGGGGCATCCGGCACCAGCGCCTGGGTCATCCGGTCGTGCAGCTCCACCTCAGCAGATTGAATCGCGCGCCCCATGCAATCCACCAGGCGGCAAACCGCCTTTCCGGCGCATAGCGTCTCATACTTCTGCAACCAGATTTGAGCGTCCGCAGAATGGGCCGCTTCCGAATCCATCGGTCTGGGGAAACGAGTAATTCCTACGCGATAGGGCTTGGGCGTCAGGCGGGCACGCCAGCATTGCTGCCGCGCGCAGAGCGATTCGTAGAGAGCATCTGCATGGAGCGCCTTGAATAAACCATGCATGCGGTCAGAATCCGGAGTTATTCCCGCCCCCACCAGCATCACCCGCCAGCCATGATGCGTCCGGTAAAGCCGCGCACCCAGACTCTCATCAGCCTCGCAAAGCTCGCGCAAGCGCTGCAGCAGCTTCTCCTCGGGTGTCACTTTCCGGCCAAACAAACCGCGCAACGTATCCCCCAGCGAAAGAGGAAAAGCATCCACATCGACAAAACACAACGATGTACTATTAAGCACCTGCACCCCATAGCGGTTGCGGGTGATGACATTGGAGCCATCCAGTGTCTCGATGACTGGCTCCAGCAAAAGCACGCTGTAATCCTCCTCCCGCAACTCGTCCAGCGCGCGCAAGTTTGCGCGGTGCTCCTCCACCTCGTCCTCGCTCACCCGGCGGCGTCTGGCAAAATCCGCCTGCAAACGCGCACGTTCCTCTAATCGCTCACGGGCTTCCGCCATAGACCGATAGGAAATACCACGCAATTTCCACATGGTGCCATCGCTCCCGCGACGCTTCTCCATAATCCAGTAGGGAGGAATTTTCATATTCCCAGTATAACATAAGCGTTTCGCATTTCAAGAATGTTCTCCTTCTTCCTAACGCTTTCTGTCCCCTTTCTCCCCCTCTGACCATCCACCACACCCAAGTTCTCACAACGTGCGCACAAATGCCCCGATACGGTCTTGTGTTCAGGGCGGGGGCTATGTTAGAATAAGCGCATGATTAGTGAAAAGCCTGTGGTGCAGGAACTGGTGGCGCTGATGCTGGCGCATGGGGTGACGAGGGCGGTGCTGTGTCCCGGCAGCCGCAATTCGCCCATTGTTGCCACCCTGGCGGAACAACCGGGCATAGAATGCCGCAGCGTGACCGATGAACGCAGCGCCGGATTCGTGGCGCTGGGCTGGGCGCAGCAGGCGCAAGCGCCCGTAGCGGTGGTGGTCACCTCCGGCAGCGCGGTGCTGAACCTGCACCCCGCCGTGGCCGAAGCCTTTTACCGCAAGACTCCCCTTCTCGTCATTTCAGCCGACCGCCCGGAGGCGTGGATTGGTCAGAATGATGGCCAGACCCTTCCCCAGCCGGGGGTATTCAACACACTGGTTCGTTTCTCTGCCCAGGTGCCGGAGGACGATGCCTGGCATGCCAACCGCCTCATCAACGAAGCGCTGCTGGAGCTGCGCCACCGCAGCGGCGGCCCGGTGCATCTGAACCTGCCGCTCTCCGAGCCGTTTTTCGGCATGGTGGAGGCAGAGCTGCCACCGGTGCGCGTCATTCAGCGCACGGAAGCCACCCGCATGAATGCTGACGAGGAGGAAGCCTTGCTGGATGAGATTGCCGTCCTGCCCCGCCGCATGATTCTGCTGGGGCAGCAGGAGATGCCGAGTCCGCTGCTGGCGAAACTGGCGGCAGAAAAACAATTTGCCGTGGTGGGCGAGCATATTGCCAACGCCCCCTTTGCCGACTGCTGCCGCCCGGATACCCTGCTGGGCGCTACCCCGGATGCCTCCTGGAGCCCGGACTTGCTCATCACCTGCGGGGGCGATGTAATTTCCAAACGCCTGAAAAAACTCCTGCGGACCCACCCGCCCAAGGCGCATTGGCATATTTCTGCCGATGGCGAAGTGGTGGACAGCTTCTGCGCGCTCACCCGCGTGCTGGAGGGCGATGCCGATGAATTCTGGGATTTGCTCGAAGCCTTTGCCGAGGAGGGCGATGCCGATTACCGCACCCGCTGGCAGGCAGCCCCCACCCCCCTGCCTGAGCATGAATACAGCGGCATGAAGCTCGTGGGCGAACTGCTGGCCGGACTGCCGGAGGGAAGCGTGCTGCATCTGGGCAACAGCTCGGCTGTGCGCTATGCCCAGCTCTTCCCGCTGCCCCAGGGAATCCGGGTCACCTGCAACCGGGGTGTGAACGGCATTGAGGGCAGCGTTTCCACCGCTGCGGGCTATGCCATGGCCGAACCGGAGCGTCTGCACTTCCTCATCATTGGCGATTTGAGCATCTTCTACGACCTGAACGGTCTGCTTCAGGCACAGCAATGCCCCAACCTGCGTATCCTCCTGCTCAACAACAACGAAGGCGGCATCTTCCACACCCTGCCCGGCATGTCCGATTGCCCGGCCATCCGCGCGCCACACGGCGAAAGCATCATGGGATGGGCAGGCAGCCTGTTTGAATGCGCCCAGGTGGCCAGCGCACCGCAATGGCCCCAGGCGCTGGAGCTGCTGCTGTCCGACATAGCCAAACCCGTGCTGGTGGAGGCCTGTACCGAAGCCGGGCAGGATGCCGCCATCTTAAAAGAATTTTACCAGAATAACTGATTATGAAACGCGAGTGGACTCCCATCAAGGAATATAAAGACATCATTTTTGAGCAATACAACGGCATTGCCCGCATCACCATCAACCGCGAGCGCTACCGCAACGCCTTCACCCCGCTCACCACGGCTGAAATGAGCGATGCCCTGCGCCTCTGCCGCGAAATGCAGAAAATCTCCGTGGTCGTCCTCACCGGCGCGGGAGACACAGCTTTCTGCGCCGGCGGTGATATGAACGTCAAAGGCCGCGGTGGCTATGTGGACACCGAGGGCATCCCGCGCCTCTCCGTGCTGGATGTGCAGAAGCAGATCCGCTCCCTGCCCAAGCCCGTCATTGCCGCAGTGAATGGCTTTGCCATCGGCGGCGGCCATGTGCTGCATGTTGTCTGCGACCTCTCCATCGCCTCTGAAAATGCCATCTTCGGCCAGACCGGTCCGCGCGTAGGCAGCTTCGATGCCGGATTCGGTTCTTCCTACATGGCTCGCTGCATCGGGCAGAAGAAGACCCGCGAAATCTGGTTCCTCTGCCGCAAGTACAACGCCCAGGAAGCATTGGAAATGGGGCTGGTCAACAAGGTCGTGCCGCTGGAACAACTGGAAGACGAATACGTACAGTGGGCAGAGGAAATGATGCAGCACTCCCCCATTGCCCTGCGCCTCATCAAAGCCGGCCTCAACGCCGAACTGGATGGCCAGGCCGGTATTCAGGAACTCGCGGGCGATGCCACCATGCTCTTCTACATGTGCGATGAAGCCCACGAAGGCTCCCGCGCATTCCTGGAAAAGCGCAAACCGGATTACACGAAATACCCGAAACTGCCCTGATGCAGCTCATCGATGCAGCACCGCTCATGCACTTCCCACAGCCGCTGAAGCTGCGGTGGCACGCGCGCGTGCTGCATTTCAAAAAGCCCGCCGCCACCTCCCGCGGAGCCCTGGCAGAGCGCCGCACCTTCATCATCGAAGCCAACGGCTGCGGCATGGGCGAATGCTGCACCATGCCCGGTCTGCTACCCGAACCCACCGCAGATGAGCTTGGTTTCTGGTGCGTCCGCGTGGAACAGAACCAAGGATTAGAGAACATCGCAGCCCCATCGCCCATCCAGTTCGGCCTGGAATGCGCACTGCTGGCGGCGCTTTCCCCCGGTCGTCCCCGCTGGAACACGCCCTTTACCCGGGGAGAAGAAGGCATCCCCATCCACCACCTCATCTGGATGGACAGCACCGAGGCCATGCTTGCCGCCATGCAGGACGGCATAGAACGCGGTTTCTCCTGCCTGAAGATGAAGATTGGAGCGCTGCCCTTTGAGCAGGAGCTCCAGCTGCTGCGCGAAGCCCACGCCGCTTTTCCGCAGGCAGAAATCCGGGTGGATGCCAACGGCGCTTTCACCCCGCACGAAGCTCTGCAGAAACTCGAAGCGCTTGCCACAGCAGGAGTTTCCCTCATCGAGCAACCCATCCGCCCCGGCCAGTGGCAGGAGCTGGCACAGCTCTGCCTCCACTCGCCCCTGCCCATTGCGCTGGATGAAGAACTCATCCGCAACACACCCATTCCCCTGCTCGACACCGTGCAGCCACAGGCCATCGTCATCAAACCCTCCTTGCATGGCGGCCTGCTCGCCGCCCAGAACTGGGCACAACAGGCAGAGCAGCGCCACATCCGCTGGTGGGTGAACTCCGCACTCGAAAGCCATATCGGTCTCACCGCCCTGGCCGAATGGTGCGCTTACGCCACGCCCGGCACCCTCCAGGGACTCGGCACCGGCAGACTGTTCACAGACGATGCTCCCGGGCTCATTCAACTGCGGGATTCAAGCCTTTACTACATAACGTGATAGAATTTCTGAACAAATAACGTATTTATTGTGTCAAAGAGTGTAACCATGAGCAGAATCACCATCATCAGCTCCGTCATGGCACTGTCCATGAGCCCCATGCTTCTGGCAAATGCCCCCGCACTGCGCATCATGCCCACCAACCTGGTAACTGTACCGGGCGTAACAGCCGCCCCGGCACCCACCGAGGGCAACTGCGACCTCATGGCCGCCAACACCGTGCGCGCCGGCTTTGTCGGTCTCCGCGACCTCGCCGTCCAGCGCGTTGACGAAGACGCCCCCTCTACCGTACAAGTCGCCGTGTTCCAGGTAATTGATTCCCTGGGCTACCGCCGCTTCAACCGCTTCGGCGACGGCCAGCTCACCCCCGGCACCCAGTTCACCATCGCCATGAACAGAGAACTCCCCGGCCAGCCCTCTGCCAATGTCGATACCATTGCCAGCCTGCAGCCCGGTGCCGAAGTCATCATGCGCGTAGACCACCTCTACCTCCGCACCGGGCAGGAGGGCGAATCCATCCGCGCCTGCGCACGCCTCGCCCTGGCCAACAGTGATACCCCTGCTGCCCCCGCTGCTGCCCCCGCTCCGGCTCCCCTGCCCATTCCCGGCGTCATGCCCCAGCAGACTCCCGGCATGAGTCTGCAGATGAGCAGCCGCAGCTTCTCCATGACCACCGATGCCAGCGGACAGATGCAGACCGTACAGACCAGCCGCGTGTATGACCCCACCACCGGACAGATCAAGACCCGCATGCTGATTAACGGCGTGGAAGTCGACCCTGAGACCCGCCAGCCGCTGGCCCCCGCCCTTGCCCCGGTGCAGACCGAAGCCACCCCGGCCCCCGCCCCGGTGAGCGAGCAGCAGGCTCAGCAGGAAGCCGCCGATGACAATGAGAACGACACCATCGTGGAGCACAACGACAATCCGGTAGTACAGCCTGGCGACAACGCCCCGCTGCCCACGGATATCGCCCCCATCGCCGAACCCGCCCCCGCTGGCATCGACACCATGCCCGCGGGCGACAGCTTCTAAAACAGCAGCAACAGCCCCTTTCCACCGCGCCAACGGTTCGCCCGCTGGCGCGTTTTTTCATTGAGCCGGGATGATGCCTGTGCTAGAGTACTCCCATGGCAGACACCCCGCAAATTCCCTTCTTTGCCGAAAGCGTTCCCGCGGGCTTCCCCTCACCCACCATGGGCGAAATCAACGGCACACTCGACCTCAACCAGCTCTGCGTGCGGCATCCCGCTGCCACCTACTATGTGCGGGCCCGGGGCAACAGCATGACAGGTGCCGGCATCGATGACGGCGACATCCTCGTAGTCGACCGCAGCCTCGAACACACTCATGGTTCCATTGTCATAGCCGCCATCGCCGGCGAATTCACCGTCAAAAAACTCGAACAGCGCAACGGCAAACACTGGCTCGTCCCCGCCAATCCCGACTACGCCCCCGTAGAAATCACCCAGGAACAAATGGCCGATATCTTCGGCGTCGTCACCTTCGTCATCCGCCAGCTCCAATAAATATCTCCCGGCGCACAAGCGACGGGAAATTCTCTCGCAGCGCAGCTGCAGAAATTATCTCCCGGCGCAGCCGGGAACTTATCTCTGCGCAGCAGAACTTCTCTCTATCTCCCGCGCAGCGGGGGATAGATAATATCCTCATCCTGCTGTGGGGCTGCAAGCCTCGCAGGGAATTTCATCTGCCGCTGCGCGGCAGAGTTAAGTTCGCCTGGGGCCTCCGCGCTTCGCGCTACAGCCTCCCGAGTCGGCGAGATAAGTTCTGCAGCGCAGAGAGATACTGAACCCGCGGCCAGGGTGGGCGCAGGC
>JAFYRS010000016.1 GCA_017546845.1 Akkermansia sp. | reverse complement strand
GTCAATAAGTTGCATCGCATTCTGTCACCCATTCCATGGGCTCCATAATATTTTTGTGCATAACAGGGGCTGCGCCCGCTGCGCGGGCTTACCCCTGCCTTTCATCTTTTACCCGCTTGCGCGGGCTCAGAATTCGGCGGGAGTTCGCCCGCGGATTAGGAAGATAAATTACAATTTTTTGTTTTCTTGCGCAGAATAGCATCAGCAAATCTGAAACAGACCCGGGCAGATGCATGCTTCGGGCTTGCGGCAGGAATCCAGGCGTGGTATAGTGGGCGCATGGACTTATCCGCCTTTCGTGAAGAATACCTGAAGGACACCCTGCACCGCCGCGACCTGGCCGCCTCGCCCTTTGAGCAATTTGACCGCTGGTTCAAACAGGCGATGGAATCCGGCATTCCTGAGCCGAACGCCATGAGCATTGCCACGGCCACACCGCAGGGCATGCCCAGCCTGCGCACGGTGCTGCTCAAGTATTATGACGACCGCGGTTATGTGTTCTTCACCAATTACACGAGCCGCAAGGCCCGGGAAATTGAAGCCAACCCGGAGATGTGCATGCTGCTGCCGTGGGTCACGCTGGAGCGCCAGATTGTCGTGTACGGGCGGGCAGAGAAGATTTCGCGCGCAGAGACGCTCAAATACTTCCTGAGCCGGCCGCACGAATCGCAGCTGGGGGCATGGGTATCCCAGCAAAGCCAGGTGATTTCCACGCGCAAGCTGCTCATGATGAAGCTTGCGGAACTGAAGCGCAAATTTGAGGAGGGGAAGGTACCGCTGCCGGATTTCTGGGGAGGCTACCGCATTGTGCCGCACCACATGGAATTCTGGCAGGGTGGCCCCGGCCGCGTTCACGACCGTTTCATGTACTCCCTGCAGCCGGATGGCAGCTGGAGCATTGAGCGCCTGCAACCCTGAGACATGGCCATGTTTACTGAATACCTGACACAGCTGGTGGAGGGCGCCATGCCCTGGTTTGAGGGGATGGATACCTCCGTGGCCTGCGGTGTGGTGGCCGTGGTGGTGCTGGTGGCCCTGTGGATATTTGCGCGTATCCTGCGCACGCTGGCCGTGGTGCTGCTGGCTTTCTGCGTGGTGTTCCTGGTGCTGAAAGTCGGGTTTGATATCGACCCTGCTCCAGTACATCTGCGCGACGCGGGGGTAATGAACGCGCGCGCTTTCCTTATTTCTTTTTCAGCAGCTCAATATCGCCGCCACGCTGGCGGATGCGCTGGGGATCGGGGCGTTTGAGACGCAGCTTCACGCGGTGGCGGTAGCCGCCGGCATTGGTGCGCACCCGAACGGTGGTGAAGCGGCTTGCATCAAGCTCATGCCCGGCGCCGGCGGGTGAAGCCGTGGGGGCTGCCTTTACTTCGCGGTAAATGGCCTTGAGCTTTTCCAGATAAGCGGCATCTGCAGCGGCCTCCTGCAGCAGGGCATCCTGGGGCAGCGGGGCGGGTTCCTGCACACCGGCGGGGTCTTCCACGGGGGCTACCTCCGGCTCGGTCATGCGGGTGGCATCGCGCTCCTGGATTATCTTTTCCATTTCGGGGTCCTGCTTGAGGAGCTCTGCGGCCTCGGCCTCGGGATTGGCAGCCTGCACAATGTCCTCGCCAGGCTGCGTGGCGCTGTCCGGGTGGTTGCGCAGGTATTTCTCGAACTCGGGGTCGGGCTCTGCGCCATGCTGCATGGCGCGGTCATAAGCGCGGGCCGCTTCGGGAATCTTCTTCATCTCGGCGTAGAGGCGCGCCATGTTGTAATGCGCGTCCCCCAGGCCGGGCTTCAGCTTGAGCGCTGCCGCAAAGTGCTTGAGCGCCAGGTCATACTGCCCGCTCACGCCCTCGATATTGGCCAGGTAGAAGAAGGCTTCCGCATTGCCGGGGTCAAGCTCAATGGTGCGGGAGAACATGCGGGCGGCTTCCTCCAGGCGGTCCAGGCGGTAGTAGCTCACGCCAGCCAGGAAGTATGAGATGGCCAGGTCCGGCGCCAGGCGGGTGGCGCGGGCAAAGAATTCCAGCGATTCATCGCAGCGGTTGCGGTACAGGAGGATGGTACCCAGATTCACCAGACCGGCCACATGGTCCGGCTGGGCATCGTACAAGGTGCGGTACAGCTGCTCGGCAGCGGTATAGCGGCCTTTGGTAAATGCCTTGGAGGCCAGGTCTGCCAGGGCTTCCATCTGCAGGCCCTCGCGCACGGCCTGGGCGCTCCGCTCGCTTTCGCCCTTGGTCACCGCCTCCATGACGCGACGCTCGGCGGCGGTCAGCTCCAGCGTGCTTTCCTCGTCCAGCTTCTGCAGGGCATGGAGGGTTTCCGGGTCCTGGTTCTTGATCTGCTTGTAGGTTTCGATGAGGAGCTTGCGGCCTTCTTCCTGCATGGCCAGGCTGCGGCGCTGCTTGGCAATCACCTCGCGCAGGAGCTCGATTTCCTCCTGAAGCGCCGGGTCTGCCGGGGGCTGGTTCTGGTTCTTATCCAGGTCTGCCTCAATGTTGTTGAGACGCTCGGTGAGTTCGCTCACGCGGCGGCGGTAGCCCATGTTTTCCTCATAGATACCGCTCATTTCATCGCGCAGGCGGTCGGCCTCGCCGCGGGCAGAATCCAGCTGCTGCTGGAGCACGTTGCGCTCGTCATCAGAGCCGGCGGCGCGCCCCTCCAGCTCTGCAATGCGGGCCTGGGCATCCTTGAGCTGCTGCTCCAGGGTCAGGTTCTGGTCCAGAAGCGCCTTGGTCTTTTCCGGGCTGTTCAGCTCCACAATGGCGCGCAGCTGTTCATTTTCAGCCTTCAGCGCATCGCGCTCGCGGGTCACGCGGGCCAGTTCCTCCTGGGTCTGCGCCAGGGTGGTTTCAAGCTCCACGATGCGTGCCTCAGCCTTCACCCGGGCATCTTCGCTGGCGCGGTAACGGGCTTCCATTTCAGCCAGCTGCTGGGTGAGGGAGTGAACCACCTCGTTACCAGCAGTACGCTCCGTAATCACCTGCTGCTGCAGTTGCTCGTAGCGGTCCTTGTACATCTTCTGCTCCATGCGGGCAGAAATAAGCTCTTTCTGTGAATCCTCAAACTTGGCGTTGAGCTCGCGGTATGCCACAGCCATCTTGCGGCATTCCTCCTGGGCGGCGGCCAGGGCATTGTACAGCTTCTTGTCCGTGGTGTCATAATCCGGCAGCTCTACCGGGCGGTAGTCGCTGGTCACGGGGTCAAAGGGGCGCTGTGAGCCAGACAGCTCAACCCCCATCGCCACCGGGCGGCCGGGCTGGCGGCCGGTGGGAATGGGTGCTTCGGCAGACTTTCTGCGGTAAGTGGCCAGGTTATCTGCCAGCAGGCGGCGGCGGGTGGAAACGAGGTTGCTTTTCCACTGCGGGAAATCCTTGACGATGCCGGCGAGCACTTTTTCTGCCTGCTGGCCTTTGCTGATGGCGGCGTTGTAATTCTGCCGGGCGGCCAGCTGCTCCGATTCGCGGCAGAGGCGGTATGCGGTCAGGTAATATTCTGCCGGGTCCTTCACTTTCTGGCGCTCAGCCGGTGCGGGAGCAACAGCCTGCGCATGCAGCGGCGCCACGCCAGCCATAGCCAGCGCGCAGAGAACAGCCAGAGTGCATGTGTACTTCACCTTCATATCCGCAGAATATGCCCACCATGATACCTGAACCCTCTCCGGTTGCAAGCAGTAATCGTGTAATGAAAGCAGATTTCAGGACGCACAAAAAAGCCCCGGTGCTTACGCCGGAGCTTTTTTGTTTATTTAGTGGAGAGAGTTTTTTTCATATTTTACTCCTGCACCATGACAAGGCGCAGGGGAGTGGAGGAAACGAGCTCACCGTCGAGGGTCACGTTGATGGCGTAGGTGCCAACCTTCTCGAAGCGAAGACCCTGGAAGTTCATGATGAGGTTGCGGGTCAGGAAGGAAGCGCCTTCGGGCAGGGCAACCTTGAGGTCACCCACGATGGGCATGCGCTCCTTGTCGAGCGGGGTGCCGTCTTCATCAATGATGGAGATGCCGAGCTTGTGGTCGCCGGAGTCCTCGGGGGTGAGGCAGAGGCGCAGAGCCAGAGCGCAGGCGGGGTGAATCACGGGGAACTGGCGGGCAAACAGGGTATCGAATGCACCCTGCACGCAGAGCTTGCCCTGGTAGTCGGCGGCGTAGTCGCAAAGAACGGCAACTTGAATATCCATGGTATTAATCTATGTTGGTTTAGGTTAGAATCTGCAGCTTCCCGGCATAGCGCGGGAAAAATGACTTCTCTACTTCTACCACAAAAAAAGTGGCTTTCAAGCACAAAGTAAAACATGCTGCCATGCTGACACAACTTATCATTTCAGCACGCGGCCAATCTGGCGGTTGGCGGCCACGATAATCGGGACGGCCGATACCAGCACGCAGAAGAGCAAGGTGAGCGAGATGAGCTGAATCTCCGGCATAATTTCCTCCAGGGTCAGGCTGTACTGCCCCAGTTTGAACTGCGCCACAATGATTTTCTGCGCTTTCATGAACACCGCCACGGCCGCCGCAAAGGAAGCTGCCACCAGCACCAGGTTTTCCATGATGAAACAGCCCACCAGCATGACTGGGTGAATACCAAAGCTCTTCATGAGCGTGTAGATAAACTCGTTCTGGCGGTATTCCATGCCGGCCAGCGCAGTGAGCAACACCCCCACTATAAAGACAATGCCCAGGCAGAACGTGGCGCGGCACTGGTTCTGATTCCCCAGAATAATGTCCATTTCCTCCAGCAGGGGCGCAGCAGAGGAAACCGTTCCTTCTATTCCCTCCAGCTTCTTGAGGGTGTTCAGATAACGCGTTACCCGGTGCAGGGATTCAGCCCCCTGCAGGTCACGCACCTGCAGCAGCATGCGCTGGTAGCGCAGTGTTTTGCCGTCCTGCAACTGCTGCAGGTACTCAGGCTGCACAAGCACCGCTCCGTTTTCCATCAACCGCATCAGCAGGTGCTCTGCCGGCAGATGCCGCACCATGGCCGTAATCGCTTCTGACTGCGCACCAATACGCAAATCAATGGGGCCGGGGGGATACAGAGCCGATTCTGCCGGACAGAGCAGCGTGGCCCCCCCGCCGGGCGCCAGCAGGGGCATGAATTGCCCGGCGCGGCGAAAATCATAGGTCACAATCGGCACAAACTTGCGCTCAGAAATCTGCGCATTGCCTGCCGGAATCACCACAACGGAATCCGCCCCCAGCAGTTTTTCTGTTTCCTGACGGTTGGGCAGGCAGACTGCCCTCTCCTCATCGGGCAGCATGAGGAACGCCGCCACCAGGTCGCCTCCGCGGTTGCGTATCTTATCCCGGATGGCTTTGGCAGAAATCACATAGCTTCCCAGGAAACACAGCGCGCAGAGCGACAGGAAAAACACCACCAGCACGCGGGCCAGCGGACTGGAGGCACGCGTGAACCAGCGGTGTACCGTATCTTTAGCAAGATACAGGGTGGTCAAAATCAATGAGATCATCGGCCAGTTCGAAGAGTCGGCTATCGTGCGTGCTGATGATACAGATACGCCGGGAGGCATCCTGCGTCACCAGTTTCTTGATAATATCGGTATTACCGTCATCCAGGCCGGAGGTAGGCTCATCCAGCAGAATGGCGGGGGCATTTTTCATGAGGGTACGGGCCAGGGCCGCGCGCTGCGCCTGGCCACCGGAAAGCTTATCTGCCCGGCGGTGGCGCAACTCTTCCAGACCCAGGTCGCGCAGGAGTTCCTCGCAGCGGGGTTTCCATTCCCGGCGGGGGAGCATGGCCATTTCTGCCGCGAGATGCAGGTTGCGTTCCACGCTCATGAGCGGCAACAGGTTGATGCCCTGGAACATATAGGCCACATCGCGGCGGTGGTAGCGGCGGCTGGTCACTTTCACCCCGGTGGGGGTGATGATGCGCCCGCTGGTCACCTTGAGATAACCCGCCAGCAGTTTGAGCAGCGTGGTCTTGCCGGAGCCGGAATACCCCTTCAACACAGTGATACCTGGCTTGAACACATGGGAAAAGCCATCAAAAACCTTCACCTCGCGGTTGTATGCAAAGGAAATGTTGTCGCAGATGAGCTCCATGGCACCAGCGGGGTGGATAATCAGGGATTGCGGGGGCGGATGATGATGTTGCGTTCGCCAACCAGAATGAGCACATGGTCCGGGTAGAGGCGCTGCACCAGCTGCTCCCAGTTCTCGCACTCAGCCGCCAGTGGGTGCGCCACCAGTTCCAGCTTGCTCACCTGCTGTGCATTCGCACCCGTTTCAAAATACAGATGCGCCTGCGCATTGCTACCCAGCAGATTATAAGCCGTTTCCTTATCTGCCTCCGGCACTTTGAAATAATAAACCAGCATATCACCGCGGCCACCGGCATTCTGCTCCAGCTTGCGTTGAGCAAAAGTACCGCAAAGCTGCCTGCCCTCCGGCAGCGCCACTGATACACTGAAATTCTCCTCCGGCAGGTTAATCAGCTCCGGGCGGGACAGCGCCACGGTAATATAGAAGGCCGAATCATCGCACACCGCTGCAAATTGCCGCCCGGGCAGTGATACATACTCAAAGGGACGGCTCAAATCCTCCGGCACCGGAAAATTGTACTGCAAGCGCCCGGCAAAAGGCATTTTGAGGGTAAGCTTGGCATGGTTACGCTCAAAATCCTGCTTCATGAGGCGCGGGGAGCTTTCCTGCTCGCGCTTCAGCAGAGCAATACGCTCATCAATATCCTTCAAAGATTCCGGGGTGGGGGGCAGGTCATCCGCCCCCATACCTTTGGCATAGCGGCGCTCGCGCGGGGAGAGGTTCAGGTAGAACTGCACTTTCTGGCGCTGTACCTCCAGCTTGCGCAAGTCATCGCGCAGGCGCATGTTCTCGCGCGCAATCTTGAGCTCCAGCTCCTCGCGCTCCTGGGCGGTGCGCTCCTCATTCAGCACGGCAATCACCGCGCCTGCAGGCTGGCGCTGCGAGGCATCTGCCAGGTGGGATATCACGCCATTTTCCAACTGCAGGGTCGTTGCCTGCTCCGGCACTATTTTGGCCGGCAGCATAGCCACCTGCACCGGCTCTGCGTTCAGCACCGGGGCGCACACAGCCAGCAAGGCAGCAAGGGGAAAACAACGGTGGTTCATGGAATCAGGCGCAGCTGCTGCTTACATGGGGAAACCCAGGCCACCGGTCACCTTGCGCATCTCGGCCTCAGCCATGTTCTTGGCGCCGGTAAGGGCATCCTGCACGGCTTTGAGCACCAGGCTCTGCAGGAACTCGGCATCATCCGGGTCCACCACAGCGGGGTCAATGCTCAGTGCCTTAATCATGCCTGTGCCATCAGCCGTGGCCTTAATCTTGCCGCCGGCGGTTTCAGCGGTGTATTCCTTTTCGGCCAGACGTGCCTGGGCCTGGGCCATATTGGCCTGCATGGCCTGGGCCTGCTTCATGAGTTTCTGCAAGTTCATAATCGTTGTATCTGCGTGTGTTATTTAATAAGGGTGGCGTGGAATTCCTTGAGCGCGAGCTCCACCAGCGGGTCGTGGTAGAACTCCTCCTCTGTGGGGCGCAGGGATTCAGGAGCAGCCGGTTTCTCCGGGGCGGGTTTCTTTTCCGGCGCCTTGGGCTTGGGGGCAGCCGGGCGGGGAGCAGGCACAGGCAGCGGCGCGGGAGGAGGCGGTTCTTCCACCACGGGCGGCGGCACGCTGGCATCTGTCACCAGGCGCAGGGTGATGCTGTGGCCACAGATACGGGGTGCGTGCTCGGCAATCAGCTCGCTGAGCGTCTCACCCAGTAGCGCATCGCGCGAATCGGTATCCTCCGGGTGAATCGCCAGGGTCACCAGGCCATCATCGTCTGAAATAAACATGGTGTTGCCCACGGTGCCTGCCTGCAGCGGCGAAGCCTCACGCAGTGCTGCCAGCAGTGCCTCCCAGCTCTCGGGCGTCATGGGGCCGGTGGCCGCAGGCGCGCCGAAGTCACCATCGCCCGCAAACATGGCCGGCGGCTCATCATCAAACATGGGCGGGGGCGCATCCTCCAAATCCGGGTCAAGCGCAAAACTGGGCGGCGCGTCGTCTATGGGCTCCAGCCCGGCAGGCATGGGAGCAGGTGCGGGCTCCTCCACCGGCGCGGGGGCAGGTGCAGGCACAGAGACCGGCG
>JAFYRS010000160.1 GCA_017546845.1 Akkermansia sp. | reverse complement strand
AGTGGGTGAGAGACCCGGCGCGTAGTAACAAAAAAAGACACACCGTGAAGGTGTGTCTTTTTTTGTTAAACGAAGCGGACGGGGCTCGAACCCGCGACCTCAGCCGTGACAGGGCTGCGCTCTAACCAAACTGAGCTACCGCTCCGTCGGATTTACCGATTCACCGCTTTGCAGCGGGAACGGGCGCATTATACAGATGCCCCGGTGGGAATGCAAGCTTTTTTTTGAAGAAAATTATTGCGGGTGCGTGGAATAATGCTAAAATACTGCTGAAAAACAGGCGTAAGTTCTATGAAACGCAAGGATATTGAGCAGATGCAGGCGGCGGGGCTGATTACGCCTGAGCAGGCGGTGGCGATTGCTGAGCATTTTCAGTTGCATGCTAACCGCGGGGCGCAGTATGTGGTGCGGGTGATGGCATCGCTGGCCGGGGCGTTGATTCTGGGTGGCATTATTATGCTGATTTCAGCGAACTGGGAGCTGATTCCGGATATGGTGAAGATGTCGGTGGCGATGCTGTTGCTGCTGGGTGCCTGGCTGGTGTGGCTGCGCATGCGGGGGAATCATCCTTATGTGGCGGAGGTCTTTGCCTTGATTGGTGGTGGCATGTGGCTGGGGTGCATTGCGCTGTATGGGCAGATATTCCAGTTGCAGAATCCCTTTGCCGAGGGATGTTTGTTATTCTTCCTGGGGGTGGTTGCGATTCCGTTTATAGTGCGTTCGCAGGTGCTGATGCTGGGCGTGGCTGTTACGAGTTGTATTCTGCTGGGGGCGCTGGCCGATAATGGCGAAACATGGCTCAGCCTGAAACCCTGGCTGCATGATGATTCGGCCATCGTGGCGGCCATGGGGCTGTTGTTCATGCTGTGGTGGGTGCTGGCCGAGCGCTGGCGCGGGACTGAGGGTTTTTACCGTTATTATGCGTGGCTGGGCATTCCTGCGCTGCTCAGTTATCTCTGGATGGTGCAGGTGCCGCTGTTCTACCATGGGGTGAGCACGGTCGAGAAGGGCGCGGTGGTGCCCTCGCTGCTGGTGGCGATTCCTATGCTGCTGGCGGTGGCGCGCCCGCGGGGGCATGAGTGGCGCTACTGGTGGCTTGTGCTGCTGCTGCTCTCGCTGCCGTTGCCTGTGGGCTATTGGTGCGATGCGGAGCTGCTGGGGGTGCTGTGTGGTTTTGGTATGGGTGGCGGGCTGATGTATGCGGGTTCCTGCGCCAAGCGGGTGGACTGGGTGAATTTCGGTGCGATGGTGGTGCTGCTGGCTGGCATTGCGTTGGTTGCGAATGTGCTGGATTCGCTGTCGGGTTCCGGGCTGGTGCTGATTGTTGCAGGCCTGGTGATGCTGGGGCTGGTGTGGCTGCTGGAAAAGCAGCGCCGCTCATTGGCAAAATCCATTAGGGAAAGTAAATAAGAAAATTTTCTGAGCATATGAAAACAGATAAACGTCTGATGTTGTTGTTTGCAGTGGTGGCGGCCCAGTTGCTCTGGCTGGCGTGGAATTATGTGGACCGCACGCGCGAGCTGGCGAATGCGCCGGGCTTACTGATTGACTGTACGGATTATGACCCGCGAGATTTGTTCCGCGGGGATTATGTGAGCCTGTCTGTTACGCAATCTGTGCCGCTGGATAAGGCGGGCAAATCGATTCACTGGGATGGGCTCTTCTGTAAGCAGGTGAATACCCACTATGAGTGGGATGCTGATAAGAAAGAGCACAAGGAGTACCAGGTGGTGAATCCCCTGCCGGAGCGCGCTCCTCAGATGCAAGACTCCCTGGCGCTGCAGGATAATACCCAGGCGACGCCGGTGGCGGTGTTCTGGCGGAAGGATGCCGGGGGTATCTGCCATGTGGCGCGTTTTGAAAAGCCGGGTTCCACAGCCGATGCTGCGGCGGCAGATGAAACACGCTGCAAGATGTGGATGAACGTGCGCTTCTGGACCCGGAAGCTGGCGGAGAACCAGTGGGAACGCGAGGTTGTGGTCTCGCTTTCGTTCTTTGCCCGTAGGTGGCAGAACCTCCACTTCTATGTGGAGGAGGGGACGGGCGATTTACGCCACATCTGGATGAATGAACTGGGTGAAAAATTGGACTCGTTCCCCACAGACCGCATTCGCCGCACGGTCGATGTAGCTATCCGCGAGCAAGCTGCCCCTGTGCCGCGCATGCTGTATCTCAACGGCGTTCCTTATCCCGAGGCGGTGGAGCAGATTCTCAACCGCTCGTTCAAGTGGCTGGATGTCCCGGTGGAGCAGGGCGAGAGATAATATCGCGTTTTGATGGTCTGGTATGGCGTTCGGTAAATAACTGGCTGATAAATGGGAATTTGGAGGATACAGCATGGTTGAACGTGCTCACATTTCTGATATTGCGTCATTGACAGCATTAAGATTGGAATTCTTGCAAGAAGACTGCGGCGAATTGAGCGGAGAAATCAAAAGTAAGCTCATAGAAGCCTTGCCTGCTTACTTTGAAAAGAATCTTAACCATAACATTTTCTGCTACCTGATAAGAGAAATGGAGGAAGTCGTTGCCTGTGCATTCTTGCTAATAGTTGAAAAACCTGCAAATCCGATGTTCTTAACAGGCAGAACTGGAACTGTGCTTAACGTATACACGAAACCGATATGCCGGCATAAGGGGTATGCAAAAGCGATAATGAAAACGCTGCTACAGGATGCAGTTGAACTGAATTTGAGTTATGTGGAGCTTGAATCTACAGAGGCTGGATATGATTTGTATAAATCTATTGGTTTTACGGATGATGTACCAAAGTACCATTCTATGAAATGGTACAACGTATAGTGAAAGTCCAATTTGCCAGTCTGGTTATTCACCAGAGGTCATGCCAATTATTTCCCCTTCCGTAGACTGTATTTTTGGAAAAATGTGAAAAAATGCCCCGAAAAAACTCAAAAAATGTGAAAAAGTATGGGTGAGAACCACAAAAAATGTGAAACTGATTGACTTTTGCATTGCCTTTTAGTAATTTATGCGATATGAGCGATTTTGTACAGACTGAGCGGTATCTGAAGCGAAAGATAGATGCTTTTCTGGATGCATGGAAAGCAGACATAGGGCACAAGCCTCTTATTGTGAGAGGGGCCAGGCAAGTGGGAAAAACAGAGGCAATCATGCAGTTTGCCTTGCGCCAATATGAAAATGTAGTTTACGTGAATTTTGTGGAGTCTCCTCATTACAAGGGAATAAACGAAGAGGGGTATGCCGTGGGCGATATTGTACGGATTTTGTCGCGCATGAATCCGGATTTTCGATTCAAGAAGGGAAACACGCTTATTTTTTTCGATGAGGTGCAGGAGTTTCCGGAGATAACAACAGCGCTTAAATTTTTCCATATCGATGGACGTTTTGACGTGATATGCAGCGGGTCGTTACTTGGGGTACAATATTCACGCATCGAAAGCCACAGCGTGGGATATAAACAGGATTACGAGATGCGTTCTTTTGACTTTGAGGAGTATCTGTGGGCTCGTGGGTATCAGGATGACGTGGTGGAGGATATGCTGGCTCACTTGCTTCATGAAGAGCCTTTCAGCAATGCAGAGTTGGAACGTTACTTTTCATTGTTCCTTGATTACGTCATTTTAGGCGGTATGCCAGCCGTAATCAGAGAATTTGTCCAAAGAGGGACATTTGAGGCTGTGTCTGACATTCAGAAGCAGTTACTTCGTGATTATCGCGAGGATATCCGTAAATATGCGTCCGGGTTGGACAAAGCAAAAATCCTTGCTGTGTTTAATCATGTGCCTCCCCAGCTGGCAAAGGAAAATAAGAAGTTTCAGATGACAAAAATTGCGAAGAATGCCCGTTCTCGCGATTATCTGGGATGTGTGGAATGGTTGCTTGATTCCGGCTTGCTATCAATTTGTTACTGCTTGCATAATCCGGAGTTGCCGTTAAAAGGAAACTACGATCCGTCTAAGTATAAGCTGTACGTGGCAGATACCGGGTTGCTGTTGGCTATGCTGGATGAGGAGTCTCGGGATGATTTGCTGCGTAATAAAAATCTGGGTATATATAAAGGTGCGCTCTATGAGAATTTTGTAGCAGAAGCTTTATCCAAGAGTGGGTATGAGTTGTTCTATTATAGAAAGGATGATTCAACTCTGGAGATGGACTTTTTTGTGCGAACTGCGGATGACTTGATACCTGTAGAGGTGAAGGCGGGCAATACTGTGTCCAAATCGTTACGCAAGCTGGTAGAGTCTGATAAATATGGTGCCATACATACCGGTATAAAATTGGCGAGAGCGAACATAGGTCGTTCTGATGCTTTCCTGACGATTCCTTATTTCTGTGCCTTTTTGTTGAGACGGTATTTGAAAGCAAAAACAGAAATTTAAGGCCGCATTTTGGATTTCCCTGATAAAGATTAGAGAAACTCCCGTGGGGCGGTAGCGGGCAGGGCGTACATGAAGCGTGCGCCGTAGAATTTGTTGGTCACGCGGGAATCGAGGATGGTGACGATGCCGGTATCGGTCTTGGAGCGGATGAGCCGGCCGATGCCCTGGCGGAATTTGAGCACGGCTTCGGGCAGGGAGTAGTCGCGGAAGGCATTGCCGCCGCGGGCGGTGATGTCTTCGATGCGGGCTTCCACCAGCGGGTTGCCGGGGGATTCAAAGGGGATTTTGGTGACGATGACGTTGGAGAGTGCCTCACCGGGCACATCCACGCCGGTCCAGAAGCTGTCTGTGCCCAGCAGCACGCTGCCGATGTTTTCGCGGAAGCTATGCACCATCTGGCTGCGGTTGAGCTCATCTCCCTGCACGAGGAGCGGCCAGCCGCGTTCCTGGCAGAAGGGGCGCAGCCGCACGGCCATGGCAGAAAGCAGTTTGTAGCTGGTGAAGAGCACGAAGGCTCGTCCCTGCGATTCATCCAGCGAGCGCATGATCCAGTCCGCCAGGGCGGGGAGGTATTCATCGTCCTCGCTGGCGGGTGGGGGTGGGGGCATGCTGCGCGCCACGATGATACGCATCTGCTTTTCAAAGTCAAACGGGCTGCCGATTTGCAGCGGGCGGGCGCTTTCTGCACCCACGCGCCCGGCAAAGTAGCCCATGCCGCGCTCACCGGTGGAGAGAGTGGCACTGGTGCAGATGCAGCTTCGCCCGGCTTCGAAGAGTTTTTCGCGCAGCACGGGGGCCACGTTGATGAGTGCGCCGCGCATGGTGGTGAACTGGCCCTCCAGTCCGTGGCTTTCCACCCAGTAGACGGTGGTGGCGGCATTGGTGAGCTTCACCATTTCGGTGGCGGCTTCATCGTAGGCCAGAATGCGGGCGGCGGTGTCGAGAAGTTCGGCTTTGGTGAGGTCGTTTTCCTCCATGGAGGCCATGTCCTTGAGCTCGGCAAAGAGCTGCCTGAGCACCGGAGAAAGCAGGTTTTCTGTCCATTCCGGCTGGCGCAGGCGCACGGTGCCGTGGTGGGCTTCCAGCTGGCAGTCTGCCCGGGCAGCGGTGAAGAATTCGCCCACGGCGGCCTGGGCTTCCTCAATGAGCTGCAGCAGGGTGGGCGAGGCGTTGTGCCGCATGCTGCCTTTGTGGGTGTGCGGGTTGTAGAGGCGCAGCAGTTCGTATTTCATTTCTGCCTCGCTGAGCGAGAGCCCCAGCTGGTTGGCGGCCACGTTTTCGATGGTGTGCGCCTCGTCCAGAATCACAAAGTCATTCGGGAAGATGAAGCCGGGAGGCCCCTCTGGTTCCACGGTCATCATTTCATCTGCCAGGGAGAGCAGCCCGAAGAAGAGCGTGTGGTTGAGCACCACTACCTGCGCTTCCTGCACCCGGCGGCGGGCGGCCTGGTAGGGGCAGTCGTAGCCGCAGTTGCGCGGGGTGCACACGTGGTTTTCGCTGCACACCTGCGCCCAGACTTTCGGGGAGATGTTGAGCTCGTGCGGCAGCTCGGCCAGCGAGCCTTCGCCGCAGTCCTTTGACCACGCGAGCAAATCGTAGAGCTGTTTGGTTTCGGCCTGGTTGAAGAGGTCGTCTGCCTGTTCCAGGGCGCGGCGCAGACGGGTGCGGCAGAGGTAGTTGGCGCGCCCTTTGAGCAGGGCTGCGTCGAAATGGCAGTTGAGTGCCCGCGCCACGGTGGGTATGTCCTTGTGGAACAGCTGCTCCTGCAGGTTGATGGTGTGGGTGGAGATGACCGCCTTGCGGCCGTTTTCCAGCGCAAAGCGGATGGCGGGTATCAGGTAGGCCAGCGATTTGCCCACCCCGGTGCCGGCTTCGGCCAGCAGGGCGCTTTCTCCCTCCAGTGTTTCCGCCACGGCCACGGCCATCTGCTGCTGCTCCGGGCGGAATTCAAATCCGCGCGCGTGCGAGAGCAGGCCGGTTTCGGAAAAATCGAGCAGGGTTTGTTCGCTCAGCACCCCCATGGGCAATGGAAAATCAGCGCAGGATGCGATCGCCGGTGCCGGGTAAATCCAGGTAGAGCGGCAGGTTCGGGAAGAAGGAACGCAGGGTGTTCACATCGGTGTTGCCATCGATGAAGTACCACTTGTTGAGCTCAGTGCCGCGCGGCATGCTGGTGTCGGTGATGACTTCATCGCGCACGGCAAAGATATAGCTGCGGCGCTCCATGCGGGTGCGGCTGCCGTTCTGCGCCGGGATACTGATGACCAGCGTGGTGGGCAGCACCACGATGCGGCTGCGCTCCTGCGTGTTGCCGATGTTTTCGGCGCGTACGCGGCCGCGGGTATCCTTTCGCACCTGGCTGATAGCAGCCATGGGCGGGGTCACCACGTATTCAGCCGTGGCTTCGCCCACACTGTAGCTTTCCACCTGCACACCGTTCTTCTTCATCTCCTCACCCATGTGGGCATATTTGGCGCGCAGCGCTTTGTCATTGGCGGCCATGCGGGCTTTGGCCTGTGCCTTGGTTTCGCGGTCGAGCCCCTGCACGCGGCGGGCGCGGGCAATTTCGGCCTCGCGGCTGTTGTTGGTGAGGCGGTCGGCATAGGTGCGGCGCAGCGGGGGATACATGGAATCCACCGCCCAGCGCATATCGCAGTTGCGCACAGCGGCGCCGTATTGCTGCGCGGCAGAGCGGGCAGACTGCGCGGCTTCGCTGGCGGCCTGGCATACGCTGGCAACGGCTACCAGCAGAGTGGCAATCAGGGGAAAATGTTTCATGCCCCACATGTT
>JAFYRS010000159.1 GCA_017546845.1 Akkermansia sp. | reverse complement strand
GAGCCTGGTCATTAAAAATCTGCATGCGCGCGTCAAGGACGGCGCTCCTATTCTCAACGGCATCAACCTGGAAATCCCCAAGGGCGAGGTACACGCCATCATGGGGCCCAATGGTTCCGGCAAGTCCACCCTGTCGAAAGTCCTCTGCGGCCACCCGGATTATGAGGTAACTGCCGGCACTGCAGAGCTGGACGGGCAGGATTTGTTTGCCATGAGCGTGGATGAACGCAGCCGCGCCGGGCTTTTCCTGGCATTCCAGTACCCGGTGGAGGTTCCGGGCGTGACCAATGCCAACTTCATGCGTGCCGCGCTGCAGGCCCGCCTGCCCAAGGGCGAGGAAATTGACGCGGTCGCCTTCTACAAAGAGCTGCGAGGCAAAATGAAGCAGCTGGGCATGGACCCGAAGTTCACTGCCCGCGCCGTAAACGAAGGTTTTTCCGGGGGCGAGAAGAAGCGCAACGACATTCTGCAGATGATGATGCTCAACCCCAGCTACGCTATTCTGGACGAAACGGACAGCGGGCTGGATGTAGACGCCCTGCGTATTGTCTCTGAAGGTGTGAATGCCATGCGCGCGCCCTTCCGCAGCTTCCTGGTCATTACGCACTACAAGCGCCTGCTTGATTACATCCGCCCGGATGTGGTACACGTGCTCTACAAGGGGCAGATTGTGCGCACAGCCGGCTTCGAGCTCGTGGAGCAGATTGAGGAACGCGGCTTTGATTTCCTGAAGAACGAGGAGGCCTGAGATGGACGAATCTGCGTTCCAGATGGATACCCGGGGTGCGTTCTCCATGCCGGAGAACCACAAGTTTGATGCCGGTTACGGCCTCACTGAGGAGACCATCGACTACATCTGCGATGCCAAGGGCGAACCGGACTGGTTGCGCCAGTTCCGCAAGGACGCCCTCAGGAAATTCAACGAAATGCCCATGCCCACCCACTGGGCACCCGAGGGTATCAGGAACGTTGATTTCGAGAATTTCCGTTACTACCTCTCGCACGGCGCCACACCCAGCCGCAGCTGGGATGAAGTGCCGGATGACATGAAGCGCACCTTCGAGCGCCTCGGCGTGCCCGAGCAGGAACGAGCCTTCCTGGCGGGCGTGGATGCCCAGTACGACTCCGAAACCGCGTACACCAATATGCGCGAAGAGCTCACCAAACAGGGTGTCATCTTCGTGAACTCCACAGAGGGCCTCAAGGAATACGAGCACATCTTCCGCCCCTGGTTCGGCAAGGTCATCCCCGTGGGCGACAACAAATTCTCAGCCCTGAACCATGCGGCGTTCTCCGGCGGTTCCTTCATCTACGTACCCAAGGGAGTGAAGCTCACCCAGCCGCTGCAGGCCTACTTCCGCATCAACTCCGAAAGCATGGGGCAGTTTGAACGCACCCTCATCATTGCCGATGAAGGCGCGGAGCTCATGTACATGGAAGGCTGCACAGCCCCGCAGTATGACAGCGCCACCCTGCACTCCGGCGTGGTGGAGCTAGTGGCTCTCAAAGGAGCTAAAATCCAGTATGTCACCGTGCAGAACTGGTCCACCAATGTGTACAACCTCGTCATCCAGCGAGGCCTGGCCATGGAGGATGCCGAAATCCGCTGGATTGACTGCAACCTGGGTTCCGGGCTCACCATGAAATACCCTGCCGTGGTGCTCCAGGGCCGCCGCGCCCGCGGCGAGGTGGTCAGCATCTCGCTGGCGCACAGAGGCCAGCTGCAGGACACCGGTGCGCGCATGATTCATGCTGCGCCGGAAACCACCTCGAACATTGTGGCCAAGTCCATCTCCATAGGCGAGGGCCGTGCCAGCTACCGCGGCGAGGTGAAGGTGCTCAAAGGCATGAAGGGCTGCAGGAACAACACTGAATGCGATGCCCTGCTCAACAACCCCGCCAGCCGCACCGATACCTACCCCGCCATCACCGTGAACGGCAACGCCAGCGCCGTGCAGCACGAGGCCTCCGTCTCCCAGGTGGATGAAGAAATGCTCTTCTACCTGCAGCAGCGCGGCCTCACCCGCGCGCAGGCCATGAGCCTGGCAGTAAACGGATTCATCAACGACCTGGTGAAGGAATTTCCCATGGAATACTCCGTGGAACTCCGCCGCCTGATTGACCTTGAGATGGAAGACTCCATCGGCTAACCCCCAGCACTGCACCAACACCATGGATTTTCCCGATAGCATGAGCATCGAAGAAGCCTTCGCCAAAGCCGAGGTTGAAGCCAGGCTGGCCGCCGCCCTCAAGGAAAGCGAAGCCCGCTTCGCCACGGCAGAAGTTCCCAACCGCCTGAATGAGAACTGGCGTTTCGGCCGCCCGCACAAGTACGCCACCGCTCTGGCAGAACTGCTGCAGAGCGATACGCCCTCACAGGGCGAATGCTCCGTGCAGCACGCTGGGGAGGCGGCCGTTCCCGTGAGTGCAGAAGATGACGACCTTCGCCAGACCGAGATGCTCATGCCCACCATCGGCTCCGATGCCCTGCTCGGCATGCACCTGAAGCGCTTTGGCAGCGGCTATGCACTCTACATCGAAGAGGACACCAGGGAACCCATCCGTATTGAATACTCGACCTCCGGCTTATTCACCCCCTCCACCTTCATCATGGTGGCACCCGGGGTGAAGGCAGAAGTAGTTGAAATCCACCAGGGCAATGGTGACGCTGCTTCCATGTTCGCCACACGCAATATCCAGGTAGCAGAGGGAGCCAAGCTGAAACTCCTGCTCCAGAGCGCCAGCATGGAACG
>JAFYRS010000158.1 GCA_017546845.1 Akkermansia sp. | reverse complement strand
TGTCACCCATTCCATGGGCTCCATAATATTTTTGTGCATAACAGGGGCTGCGCCCGCTGGGGGCTACGGCTACGCCTACGCCCACCCAGGTCGCGGGCTTACCCCTGCCTTTCATCTTTTACCCGCTTGCGCGGGCTCAGAGTTCGGCGCAGCCGCAAAGCTCGGCAATGCGGCAGATGATGGCTTCAATCACATTGGCCGGGCAGGAAGCACCCGCCGTCACGCCAATCTGCAATTCCCGTTCAGGGTTTCTGAGGCACGCGGGCAACGTGCGCTCCACCTCCTTCTTCTGCTCCAGGTCATAGCAGCGGATGCGGTGCGGATGCAGCAGGCAATCCGCCGTGGAGATAAAGAATGTCGGCACGCGTCTGGCCGCAATGTGGGCCAGGTGCGTGGTATTGGAGCTGTTGTACCCGCCAATGATGAACATGGCATCCAGCGGTTTCTTCAGCAAATCAAACAGGGCGTTCTGGCGGTCCTGCGTAGCGCCGCAGATGGTATCGAACATGTGGAAACGCTCCGCATTACCGTCTCGCTCTTCCACGGCGGCGCGCAGAATCTCCTGCACCTCGGCCGTCTCAGACTTCAGCATAGTGGTCTGGTTCGCCAGTCCTATTTCCGCCAGGTGCAAATCCGGGTCAAACCCTTCCGAATAACTGCCGGCAAAACGCTTCATGAACGCTGCTCTATCCCCCCGGCCGTTCATGTAATCGGCCACATAGCGGGCATCTGCATCATTGAACACCACCAGGAAATGCCCCTTGCCGTCCTTCCCCTGAGACTGGGATGCCGTGGCCATGCTTTCCTCGTGCCGGGCCTTGCCATGAATGACGCTGGTCACCCCGGCTGCCGCGTACGTACGCACGCGCTGCCAGACCTTGATGACATTGCCGCATGTGCTGTCCACCAGGGTGACCCCCTTGGCATCCAGCCGGCTGCGCAACGAAACCGGCACACCGAAGGCGGGCATGATTACCACATCCTCTGCCGTCAGCGCGTCATAGGCGGGGTCATCCATTTTCCACGGCAGGTGCAGCAGGCCCAGCGCATCCAGCCGGGCGTTCACATCCGGGTTGTGGATAATCTCCCCAATCAGCCAGATGCGGCGACCCTTGAACAAACGGCAGGCCGCGTATGCAATTTCAATGGCACGCTTCACGCCATCACAGAACCCGAAGGATTCCGCCAGGAAAAGCCGCACCCCGGGCAACTCAAGCTCATTCCCCTGCTGGCGGAGGCTTTCCACCAGCGTACTCTGAAAATGAGCCAGGTCTTCTGCCACCTGGGCCATCACCTCAGGCCGGCGCACATTCACCGGCCTGTTCACTTTAGCTGTTTCCATAGATAAATCAGTGCGGGATATTCAGCGCTTCGTATGCCAGCATCTGGCAACCCTTCAAATCCATCTTACCCGTGGGCAGCGCCGGAATGGCTTCCACGGGAATAATCTCACGCGGGCACCACAAGCGCGGCAGGCCCTCTGCCACCAGGTGGTTCTTGATTTCCTCCAGCGCCTGGTTCAGCTGGCCATGATGCACGGCAGAAAGCAGCACCAGCGCCTCGCCCTTGGCGGCATCCGGCACCCCCATGACCGCCACGGCACGCCCGGTAAAGCCCTCCGGGATTTCCACAAAGGCCTCAATGGCATTTTCCACCACCTCGTGCGGCACCATTTCGCCACCCACCTTGGAGAAGCGGGAGCGGCGACCACCCAGGGTCAGGAATCCATTCAGATCCACGAAACCCAGGTCGCCGGTCTTGAACCAGCCATCGCGGAAGATTTCCGCATTCAAATCATCGCGGCCGATATAGCCACTGAACACATTCGGCCCCTTGAACCAGATCATACCCTGCTCTGAAAGCGGCAGGCGCACCTCATCATTATCCGGGTCGGTGATGCGAACAGCAAGGCCGGGAACCAGCTGGCCAATCGTGCCGTTCTTCTCACCCGGCACAAAGTAGGGCTGCTCCGCCGTGGGCCCGATTTTATCCAGGTTCACGCCGCAGAGCGGGGTGGTCTCCGTCAGGCCGTAACCCTCCAGCAGCTGTACGCCGCACTTTTCCATGAATTCATTTGCCAGAGCCTCCTGCAGCTTTTCTGCACCCACCACAAAATATTTCACGCTCTTGTAGGTATCCTTATGCGCGCGGCGCAGCATGCTGCGGGCAAAGGTGGGGGTGGAAAGCACGATGGTGCACTTGTGTTTCTCAATCAGGTCATTGAGGTTCTTGGCATCCAGGGGGGAGGGATAGGTCACCATGCTGAAGCCGTATATCATCGGCATGATGGTGGTGAACGAAAGCCCCAGGCTGTGGAAGATGGGAAGACTGCACAGAATGGGGCTACCTGCCGGCACATATGCCTTGCTGAGCAGCTGTGCCGTGTTGGAAAGAATCATCTTGTGGGTCAGCGGCACACCCTTAGGCTCACCGGAGGAACCAGAGGTGAACAGCAGAGCCGCTTCATCATCCTTACAGCGGGCATCGAGATTAAAGGTCTTAGCAATCACCGACACCGGGGCAAACTTGGCAAAAGCCACCCAGCTGGCAATCTTCGCCATGCCGAGCCCCTTGAGGGTCTTGTCCAGGTGAATGATGGTTTCACCCTTGGGCCAGGGGAACTGCGGCAGCTTGCTCATGAAGGCTCGGGCCGTGACGAAATGTTTAAGCCCACCCTGGCGCACAATGCTCTCAAATGCTGCCTCCGAGGAGGTATAGTTGATGTTCACCGGCACAATACCTGCCAGGAAACAGGCAATATTGGCAATCACACCGCCCTTGCCGGGGGGCAGAATAATACCCAGGCGCGATTCCTTGACGTTCTTCTTGAACCAGCGGGCAAGCGCCATGGCCACACCCAGCATCTTACCATACGGCAATGAGGAACCATCCAGGCCATCCACCAGCTCCACAGAAGCGTGCTTCTTGAGATTCTCGACCAGCACCCGGGGAAGGGATTTTTCAAATGCCGGGTTTTCATCATAGCGCTTGTAGCAGGCTTCCATCCAGATTTCCAGCAGGCGCTCACCCGTCTGCGGGCCAGACTGCATCTTGGGCAGGAAATCCACCGTCACCCAGTCATAGTCCAGACCAGCGGTGAACGCGCGGCTCACATGGTTACGGAAGCCACCCACAAACACCGGCACCGGGGCGATATGCAGAGCACCCAGCTGCATCATGAAAGGCATGGGCACATCAGAAATGGTGCCGATAATGCTGTTCGGACGCCCGGGAAGATAGAGCACATCCAGCCCCTCCTGCATCAGCTGCATGAGCTGCTCACGCAGGGTGCGGCTGTCGCTCTTGCGGAAATTGAACGAAAGAACCTTGGCGCCGCTCTCCCTGACCACTTTCATGACAGCCTCGGAGGGTATCAGCACCTCCTCCACCATGAAGGCAACGTTCTCCGCTCCCCCCATTGTCTTGATTATTTCCGGGAGCGATACCTCATCCACGCGGTTCAGGATGTAGAAAGACGGCTGAGAGGGACGTTCTTCTGCCCCGTAAATTCGAACAGTTGCCATACCTCCATTATACAGCAAGGCTTGGCATTGTCAATATAACTTCTAGTGTGCACTCTAGAAATTTCGCCTCATTTACTGGTGTCTGAGGGCAGGAGACCACGCAGGTACTGCCCTGCTTCGGGGGATTCCCGCTCCACGGCTTCAATCATACCCGGCAGCCAGGGCTGCAGGCAGAGGGAGGAGACATGAAAACAGGCAAAAACCACACAGACAGCCAGAATCTGGCGCGCAACGGAAGCGGGTCTGAGCATCAGCGGCAGAGTGGCGCAGCGGGCATCCCACAGGGAAATACCGCGGCTGCGGAGCATCCACCAGGAATAGCCCATCATGAACAAGGGCAAGAGGGATACCATCATCCCCATGCCGCAGACAAACACCATGCTGGCGCGGGATAACGCACAGCCCAGCGTCATCGGGCCGCTGTTCACGCGGCGTACCTGAATCCCCAGCAGTGCTTTGCCGGGGGATGTACCCAGGCTCGAAACCAGGCCGGCTTCCAGCGCCACAAACGCAACCCACAACAGCGGACAGGACGGCAGCAGAAAGGCATTGAACGGAATCTGGCGCACATAGATGACACCGTACACCAGCGCCAGATAAAGAGCCATATCCACCAGGCGAGCCAGCAGACGCACCGCGGGCGAGGGCAGATACACGCGCACCGCGCCATCGGGAACTCCGGGTGAGGGGGCCTCGGTCTCGCCGGGCACTTCGGGCAGCGCTTCCTCCTCCTGCTTTTCCTGGAGAAAATCGGCCAGCGCCGGCAGCTCACGCAGCGGCATCCACTGCTCACAGCCGGCATGCCACCCCCGGGTATCGGGTGTCAGCTCACCCATCTGCACGAGCGAGAGTACATCCGGCACCGTGGCGGGGCCGCACTTCTTCTTATCTGCAATCCAGTAGATATCCATACACTTAATTCGAGCGAAGCGCCTTGGCGGGGTCCTGCCGAGAAACGATGAATGCCGGAATAATGGCGGCAATCGTCACCATGACAAAGGCCTGGAATGCCTGTGCCGCAAAGGTGGCGGGGTCATACACCGCCGGCAGGGTGATACCATGGGCCTGCATGGGGAAGGGATCCATGCCGATACTGGCCAGGGCGGCCTGAATCTCCAGGCGGTAATACAGCACCAGAAGCGCCAGCAATACCCCCAGCACCGCCCCGAGCGTGCCGATGATGATACCCTGCCAGGCAAAGATACCCATAATCTTGCCGGGGGTGGCGCCCAGCGCCTGCAGCACGGCAATTTCGCGCTTGCGCTGCATGGACATGGTGAACATCACGGCCATGATGCAGAAGCTGGCAATCAGCGAGATAATGGAGAGCACGAAGCTCATCATCACGCGCTCATTGGCAATCAGCTTATACCACTGCTCAAAACTGCGGGTCCAGGGGGCAATGAACCAGCTCACCCCGTTCGGGTACATGGAGGCAGGCGGGTCAAGGGCGGGCAGCAGTTTCTGCAAATCCGCCTCGATGGTACCCGGGTTGTTGGCATCCTGCACGCGCACGCAGATACCCTGCACCTGGCTGGTGCCACCGGCAGAAAGCCCCAGCACATCCTGCGCAATCTGCAGCGGCAGGTACACATTCGGCCCGGGCATATTTTCGGGAGTCTGGTAAATCCCCACTACGCGCAAATCCACCGGCATCACCATTTCATTGATGCTCTTCACCGCCTTGCCGTCTTCCTTATCGCGGTCAAGGCCAGCCAGCGTGGCAACCGTTTCCTGCCAGAGCTGCTGTTGCTCTGCGGTGAAGGGGATTCCCTCGCGGTGGCTCTGTGCCAGATGGTACAGGGTGGAGCAGGCCTCTTTCTCACTCTGGCGCAAGTCATTGCTGTTGAACTTCAAGATGTGGGACACCACGGTCTCCAGCCGAGCATCTTCCACCGCAGCCCCCTGCTCTGTGGTGGCGGCTCCTTCAAACACCCCGGCTATAGCCTGCATGAAGGGCTTATTCTCGTGCGTCTGCAGGGGCTTCTGAATCATGGCATAAATATCTGCCACCTCATCCAGGCTTCCCACCGGGGTGAGATGCAGACTATCGCCCACGCCCAGGTGCAGCGCATTGGCCGTTACCGCGGAAATCACACATTCCTGGTCCAGACCTTCACCAAAATCAAACGTTCCCTCGCGGAGCATCTGGGTCAGCGGGGCAACCTGCTGGTCATTATGGGGCTCAATGGCCGTGAACTGCACCGTCATGCGCCCGGCATGGCTCTGGGCAAAGGCATCGCCCTCCAGCTGGGGGTACACACTCACCACCTGCGGCAGCTGGCGGATGTTGTCAGACAACTCATTCCAATCCACCAGGTCATCTGTGATACTGGTGCGCTGGTAGCCGTTCGACATGGCCACAACATAATGGGGAGCAAAGGCCAGCACGCGGCTTTCCATTTCGCGCTGAAGCCCTTCCATGACGGACAGCACCACGATAAGCACCATCACGCCCAGCGCTACACCGCCCAGGCAAATAAAGGTGATGATGGAAAACATCGTGCGCAGCGGGTTGAGATACCTCACCGCCAACATCAGGCTCAGATTACGACGCAACAGTTTCATGCAGTGGCGGGAGTATCCCACATTTCGCGCGTGCAGGCAAGCCCGAATGCCGGCATGCACCCGCTCCGCCATATTTTTGACAAAATATCATCTTGCACCGTCTCCAAAACATGATACAATCACGGCAAATGAACGAGAAATTGATTATCATCGGCACCGGCCCTGCCGGCTACACCGCGGCCATCTATGCTGCACGGGCGGATCTGCACCCGCTTGTCTTCACCGGCGGGCAGATTGGCGGACAGCTCACCACCACCACAGAAGTGGAGAACTTTCCCGGTTTCCCGGAAGGCATCATGGGGCCGGAGCTCATGTTCAACATGAGCCAGCAGGCAGAAAAACACGGCGCACGCTTCGCGTATGAGGAAGTGCTTTCCGTCACGCAGGAAGCCTGCAGCGGGCTCTTCACCGTCACCACCAGCGGCGGCGCTTACCAGGCAGAAGCCGTCATCATGGCCACCGGCGCACGCGCCCGTTACCTCGGGCTCGAAGGAGAAGCCGAGCTGGTGGGTCACGGCCTCACCGCCTGCGCCACCTGCGATGGCGCCTTCTACCGCGATGTACCCGTGTGCGTGGTAGGCGGCGGCGACAGCGCCTGCGAGGAAGCCAACTTCCTGACCCGCTTTGCCAGCAAGGTATACCTCATCCACCGCCGCGACCAGTTGCGCGCCAGCAAGGCCATGCAGCAGCGCACGCTGGAAAACCCCAAGGTGGAACCCGTCTGGAACAGCACCATTTCCGCCTACCACACCGATGAGAAGGGAGAAATGAGCAGCATCACCCTCAGAAACACCGTGGACGGCACCGAAAGCGAGCTGGAGGTCAAATGCGTGTTCATGGCTATCGGCCACACCCCGGTCAGCAACTTTGCAGGTGACCTGGTAGAGCGCGATGAAGCCGGTTTCGTGGTTACGATGGGTGCTGGCACCGCCACCAAAACCCCCGGTCTCTTTGCCGCGGGCGATGTGGCCGACCCCACCTACCGCCAGGCCATCTCTGCCGCCGGCATGGGTTGCCGCGCCGCTATGGATGCGGAGCGCTACCTTCTCCCCGCGAATAAATTCCCCATACTTACTCCCGTTCCATGAAAAAGTTCTATCTACTCTCTGCAGCCCTGCTGCTGACCGCCTGCAACACCACCACCAGCCAGCTTCACGAAGCCGCCGAGCTCTTCAACGCCGGCAGGGAAAGCGATGCCGTTGTCATTTACCGCGCCATTGCCACCCAGGGCGACCCGGAAGCCCAGCTGCAGCTGGCCAAATGCTATGACTTCGGCAAGGGGGTAGACCAGAACATGCAGGAAGCCGTCATCTGGTACACACGCTCGGCAGAGGGCGGCAACTCCAACGCGCAGGACAACCTGGGCACCTGCTATATTTCCGGCACCGGGGTAGAAAAGAACCTGGAAAAAGCCTTTTACTGGTACAACCGCGCTGCGGAGGGCGGCAATCCCTCGGCACTGAACAACCTGGGGCTCTGCTACCGCAACGGGGAAGGCACCACCAAGGATGACATCATGGCGGCAGCCTGCTTCCTCAAGGCGGCAGAAATGAACAACGCCAACGCGCAGTACAACCTGGGCCGTTGCTATTTCCACGGCCTGGGGGTACCCTGCGACCTGGCACTGGCTCAGGCATGGATTACCAAGGCCGCCACCCAGGGGCACCAGAACGCCATCCTCTTCATGCAGGACAACAACTGGCAACAACTTCCGCCAATGCCATAATTTAAGCTTTTTCCGGCCTGGGTGGCGGGTGTATAATCCCCCCCATGCAAACACCGGCAAATGCACCTGATAAAACACCGTGGGGGTCTTTCTGGAGCCTCACGGTGATTCAGTCCATGAACGCCCTGAACGAAAAGGGCGTGCAGTTCCTCCTCATCGGCCTGGGAATCTGGATGGCCATGGAGCTGCAATACTCCCTTTCCGTACTGATTGTCCTCCCCTTTGTTCTGTTTTCTCCGCTGGGCGGGTGGCTGGCAGACCGCTGGTGCAAGACCCGCCTGCTGCAGGCCATGGTGCTGCTGCAGGTCTTTGTGCTGGCCGGCATGTCCCTGGGGCTCTGGCTGGAAAACCTCAACCTTGCCATTTTCTGCTTCGCCGTCTTCTGCGTACAGGCCATGTTCTTCAGCCCGGCTAAAAAAGGGCTGGTGAAGGACATTGTCGGCTCGCAGCATATCGGCTTTGCCAGCGGGGTCATGGAAATCTCCACCATGCTGGCCCTGCTGGTGGGGCAGATTGGCGCGCTCTACCTGATATACACCCTGCTCAAACTCTGGGGGCCGGATTCCGGCTGGCAGGCCGCGGCCCTGCCCTGCGCCTGCTGCACGGCAGGCGCGGTGGTTGTCTTCATCATGAGCCTGTTCATGCCGCGCTACCCCGCCCAGAGCACACGCCCCTTCAGCTGGCAGCTCCTCTGGTGCCATTTCTCCCAGCTGCGCATGCTCTGGCAGAACAAAGTGCTGCGCAACAGTGAAATAGGCATCGGCTTCTTCTGGTTCCTTGCCAGCGTCATGATGCTTATCGTGCTGCAGATGGCTGCCGAGGCAAACCCGGTCCAGAGCAAGGATGATTTCCTCCAGGTGCTGGGGCAGCAGAAAGACTCTGCCCTGCTCTTTGCCTGGCTGAGCGGAGGTTCCATCAGCGGCGGGCTCTGCGCCTCCATCATCTGCGCCCGTAAAATCCGCACCTGGGTGGCCACCGTCGGCGGCATCGGCATGCCCCTGGGCTGTGTTGCGCTGGCGCTGCTGCCCTATGGCACTCCGCTGTTCTTTGCCGCGCTCACCTTCACCGGGTTCACCGCCGCCGGGTATCTGGTCCCGCTCAATGCCCTGCTGCAGGACCGCGCCGATGACGACAAACGGGGCGATGTCATTGCCGCCGGCAACCTCATTGACTGCGGGCTGGGCATCGTGGCTGTGCTGCTGCAAGGCGGCATGAAAGCAGCAGGCATGTCCCCGCAGTGGCAATGCGGCATGCTCGCCCTGGGCAGCGCGCTGGTCGCGGCATTCATCATTCGCCACACCAAGGCATGATTCCTGCTTGTCATCCACCCTGTCCCTGTGTTAGCATATGCAGCGTATGAAGTTCGCCCCCGCGTTGTTAGTCTGTCTGCTCGCCCTGCAAAGCTGCAGTCTTCAAGAACACCTGGACAAGACCACGTCCAGGCTCGAGGCGCAGTTCAGCGAAATCAAGAACTGGGAGCAACTCCCCCTGCGCACCATCTCATGGTCTCAAGCCGTGGCCATGATGAAAAGAAACAACATCGAATACATCCGCACTCAAAAGGCCATCGACAAAGCGGAACGCTCTGAAATGAGTGTCTATACAGACCTCATTCCCGGTGTCACGTATTACGGCTATTTCAATTCTGCCCTGAGTGAATTGACCCAATCCATTAACAACAACGAAATCTCTCACCAGATTAACGTTAATTTCTATCTTCCTTCCCTCACCCAGGTTCCCTACCGGGTCTATTCCAGCAAGGCACAGACATTCGCCGCCATCAAAGCACTCGAAGGCAAGGAACGCGAGCTTATTGCCAAACTGTACACATTCCAGCGCAAACATGACCTCGATGCCCGCCAGAAGGAGCTCGAATCCCGCACCCCGGAGGAAAAGCCCGATTACCTGCGCAAAACAATCAACCCGGATGCTGCCCGCTGGCAGGAAATTGCCTCCCTGCTCGGTGACTACTCCGCCCGCTGGCAGATTCTCCCCACATCCGTTCCCCGCCTCCGCTGGTCTGAATACCGCGACCTCACCGACCGCATGGATGCGCTCATCGTGTGCCAATATGCACTGCAACTGGAACAAGCCCGCATGCGCCAGTACAGCATTGCTCTCAACTTCCTGCCCACAGTCAACACCAGTCTGTACAGCCCGCAGCTGTTCTCCTCGACCGGTGGCACCTACTCCGGCACCTTCCTGGATATGGATGATACCAAGCTCAACATGAGCATCAGCTATTCCCTGGATACCAAACTGAACAACTGGAACAACTACTGCGACAGCAAGGAAGCATACGAGCTGCAGCAGCGCGAAACTTACGCCAGAATGGTGGAGCACAAACAAAAACTGAGAATGCTCAAAGCCAGTATGGATGAATACGTGACCTGGCGTGACTTCATGCACAAACGCATCGAGCACCTGCGCACCGCCCCTGCTGCCAATGCTGCTGAGTTTCTGGAAAATGAAACCACCCTGCAATCCATGCAGAAAGAGCTTCTGTCTCAGGAGGCCTCAGCCATTGAATCCGAATCCGCCCTCATCCTGCAATACGGACTGCGTTAACTATGCACGTTCTTGAGACAACGCACCAGTAACGCCTGCATCCCAGCAACACCGTAGCACTTCTCTGTCTGCAGGCGATTCAGCTCTGCGACCAATTCCTTTCTCAACGATTCCAGGCGTTCCAGCGGCAAGCGCTCTGTCTCCAGCTGCTGCGGTGTCATATTCTCCCGCAGGCGGAGCACGCGCAGCGCGCGGTCTTCGATGCGCTGCACGGCAGCAGGCAAATCCTGCATCACAGCCGCAGCAGAATCAGCATCGGTCACACGGCGCAGCAGGTACAGGACATCATCCAGGCTATCGCCCCACTCGCCGTAACTGCGCACAAGTGGCGTTTCATCCCGGCGGTCACCCACCAGAGAATGCGCACCATTCATCTTATAGAAAAGAAACAACTGCATCAACTCCTCGGCACCGTAGGCATTCACCTCATTCAGACGCTGCACCACGGGCATATACCCCTGCGTGATATGCATCAGATCCCGCATCGCCTGCTCCAGCTCACGGGCAGCCTCGGCAGATGTTATCGGCAGCTGGCTCAGCCGGGCGGTCTCGCGGTGCATATACTCCAGCAGAGGCTTCAGTTCCCCGGCCACCTTGCGGCCGCTCTCCTGGTCGCTCACCGTGCGCAGCAAACGCCCGATTTCATGAGTCGTCTCCACCATCCGCCGACAGACCTCTACCGGGTTTGCAGCAGTCTCCACCTGCCCCACCGCTACAGGCAGGGCAAGCAACGGGCAAATCCCCCATATATGGCGCAGCTGCATCATCTGCCCATATTGTAACGGCCAAATGCCCATATGTCAAGGGGGTAATGAAAACAGGGTGCG
>JAFYRS010000157.1 GCA_017546845.1 Akkermansia sp. | reverse complement strand
TTGCGTCAAACACAGCGGATTATCCAGCCATTTTGTCAGTTGTATCGTACTGAACATAGCCAGGCGAATCAAAGAGACCAGATTCGACATGTGCCAAGGGAACTTGGCATTCGCTTTTAGATGGCGTAACAGCAGAAGCGCTATCATCGCGCACCAGGTCTGGCTCATTACTGCATTTTTGTTAGTGCCAAGAAAGCTCTTGATGCTCAGGTTCTCCTTGATTGTCTTGAAAAAGGATTCAATGTTCCATCTTGACCGATAGAGCTCGCACACCTGCGTTGCTGATAGATGCGCATTATTGGTTACCAACTTTATCCTATCGTCCTTGTCATCCGTCGTCGTTTCATGTGAGTATGCAGATGCCCCTCGTTTACCCTGATTTTCAGCATAGGGGCGATAAACTACAACACGTCTGAGCAATCGCTCGTAATTCAGCGTTGTATCTTCACCTGTCAGTCTGATTCCTTCATCAAGAAGTATATTCTGGGATGTACTCTCCGGCAGTTCAAATTCCAAAAGCCGGTCAAATTTTATATCGCGCCGCAATCTGACCACGAAGGTGATGCCGTTGCTGTCCCATGTTTTCCATAGTGCGCTGTCATCATACCCTCTGTCGGCAACTATAATCTGTCGCTTGTTGGGAATGAGCTGGTAAGCGCCTTCGTTGTCGGATTTCTTCCCGTCCGATACATAGATGTCTATTGGTAAGAAATCACGCATAGAGAACAAGGTGTGCATTTTGATAGCCCCTTTTTCCTCCTTGTAACTTGCCCATTGGAACAGGCTCAGGCATAAGGTGACCACACTGGAGTCCAGCAATACCACACGGCTGCACTTTATGCCGGAAACCTTGTCGCAGCCAAGAGGCTGCTGTCCCAAATGCTTCAGAAGACTCATGTAGATTTCTCTGAATACATTCGGATTCCGTTTTGCGTTCTGATGACTCAGAGCGTTTCGAGATGGAGTTCTTTCAATCCCCAGCTCCTTGAGATTAGGTTGAAAACACTGCACACATCTCGCAATGATTGGCAGTCACCCAGGTGGCATAGAAGAAACGAGAGCAAATGTGTCAATACATCCAGATACTGGCAACCTTTGTTGCTTTTATACTTTTCTTCGGCCGCTTTTACAATTTCGAGAGGAAGTTTTCTTGCAATCTGAGGAAAAAGATGTAGTTTAGCCATGGAAGGTTTTGTGCAACCCCAGTATATGGTTTACTGGGTTAAACTCAACCTTCCATTTTTATTTTTGTGACTTCCTTATTCTCGATATGTCTTTGTCCCCTTCTGACAAACTTTGGGACACATGTGGACTGGTAATTTTGAACAAATACCGCGGGCTGGGGGTCTATATGGCAGCATTTTATTAAAATGAGGGCTTGTCGTAAACTGTTTCTTGCTGTGGGAATTGAGCTTCTGCTGGCAATTGTGGCTCTGGTGTTCCTTTTGTTCATGGACAGGGCTGCTGATATCAGCTGGGGTGTTCCTCCTGGATTGTGGGATTGGCAGGTGGCTGTGCGCGATTCGTCTTTGCTGATGGCGTGGGGGCAATATATGGTGGTTGGTGCCGCTCTGTTGCTGGCGTGGCTGTGCTGGCATCGTCCGGGACACCGCCTCAGCATTATTTTACTGGCATGGGCGGTCACCTGGTTGCCCATGGTGGTGGGCTGTACGTCCGATATGCTGGCTTCGTCCAATGGTCCGTGGGATCTGCCAACAGGCTATTTTCTTTTTATGCCCTTGGTCCTCACCTGCCTGCTGGAGGCGCTGGTGTTGTTCCTGTGCATTCGTATTCCCGGCAAGGCGGATGAACCCAGAGAGGTAACATGCGCTCTTATCCTCTCTCGTCTCAATACAGTTTTTTTTGTTTTCTGGTGTATCTGGTGTTTTTACCGCGGCGTGTTGTGCAGCCTGACCTTGCTCCCGGATTTCTTGGCACCGCAGAATTTCAGTTCGAGTTATGTGACGTTTTCTTTTATTCTCCTGCTGGTCCCGATGCTCTCCCCCTGCATCAGCATTGTCGGGTCTCTCCTTTGCTTGCTTGCCCGTGCCGGGCGTTGGGGAGTGGCGCTGTTTATCCTCTTGTTTTCCTGTGCAACAATGGCATTCAGAATAGGCTTTGCTGAGGTTTATCTCCCCTTGTGGTTTTGAAAAGCCATAATTATCAATAGACTGCGATAGGTGAATTTCAGGTGGCATTACACCGAGCCCGGGAGTTGCAATTTGATATCAGAAATAAGGCAGCACTACAGGAAAGAAGATTTCTTGCAATCTGAGGAAAAAGATGTAGTTTAGCCATGGAAGGTTTTGTGTTTTGTGCAACCCCAGTATATGGTTTACTGGGTTAAACTCAACCTTCCATTTTGTTTTTTGTGACTTCCTTATTCTCGATATGTCTTTGTCCCCTTCTGACAAACTTTGGGACTCATGCGTTTTTTTCAGGAAATCCTGAAAATATACTTGAAATGGGGTGTGCTATTTGTTAGCATGATTCCGTTGACGCTCCCCGACTACCCTATCCGAGCCAACGCATGCGGCTGCATTGTCGTCTGGTGTCGAGGTGTCTGTTAGTCCGGGCTGCGTTGCATACCAACACCTAACCCGCGTAACCCCTATGATACCCGAAATTGAGAATCAGAATCATGTCGTACTGTCCCTTCGCCGTAACCTGCACCTGGCGCTGCGCCGCCGCACCTGGCGTTTCAGACGCAATGCCCGGTTGAATGAACTGCTGCCGCAGGAATCGGTGCGCCGCACGCATACGGTGTGGAGCTGCGTTGCTCCTGCGCTGGTGGCGCTGCTGCTGTTCCGGGCATAATTCCGGCTTGCGCGGCGGGGGGTAATCGGCTAAAATGAGCCGGTCATGGCAGAGTTCCGCGAGATAGCAGATGCACAGGAAGCGCTCAGAACGTATTTCGGTTTTGAGGCGCTGCGCCCCGGCCAGGCGGATGTGGTGCAGGCTATCCTTGATGGCCGGGATGCCCTGGGCATCATGCCCACGGGCGGTGGTAAATCGCTCTGCTACCAGTTGCCGGCTCTCTGCCGTCCGGGGCTCACGGTGGTGGTGTCGCCCCTGATTGCGCTCATGAAAGACCAGGTGGATGCGCTGCAGGCGCGCGGAATTCCCGCCGCGGCGGTGAATTCATCACTGGGCGCAGATGAATACCGCCAGGTGATGCAGGCGCTGCGTTATGGGGAATTGAAGATTCTCTATGTGGCGCCGGAACGCTTTGCACAGGATTCCTTCATGGAGATGCTGCGGGGGATGCAGATTGCCCTGCTGGCGGTGGATGAAGCGCATTGCCTGAGCCAGTGGGGACACGATTTCCGCCCGGATTACCTGCGGCTGGGGCGCGTGCGCGAAGCACTGGGCTGGCCGCAGACTGTGGCGCTCACGGCCACGGCCACGGCGCATGTGCGCGAGGATATCCTCACCACCTTGCGGTTGCAGGAGCCCGCGGTCATCATCAGCGGCTTTGGCCGCGAGAACCTGGATTTCGGCATCACCCACTGCGAGAGCCGCAAGGCGAAATTTGAGCGCATCAGCAAGGTGATAGCCCGCTGGAAGAAGGGGATTATCTATTGCTCTACCCGCAAGAATGTGATGCTGGTGTTTGACGAACTGTCCTCTCAGCATGTGAATGCGGTGGCGTATCACGCCGGGATGACCGATGAAGAACGCGAATTTTCGCAGAATGCCTTTGTGTCCGGCAGAGCGGATGTGGTAGTGGCTACCAATGCTTTCGGCATGGGGATTGACCGCTCCGATGTGCGCTTTGTGGTGCATTTCGAGATTCCCGGCAGTGTGGAGGCTTACTACCAGGAAGCCGGGCGCGCCGGGCGAGATGGCGAGCCCGCCGTTTGTGAGCTGCTGTTCAACCACGCCGACCTCAAGACGCAGGAGTTTTTCTTTGAGGGGAGCAATCCTCCCCTGGCCGTTATCCGTTCGTTGTATAACCTCCTCCGTTTTGAATGTGACCCTGCCACGCACGAGTTGCTCATTACCGTGGATGCCATGGCGGAGCGCCTGGGCAAGGATGTGAACCCCATGGCGGTGGGAACGGCGCTTTCCTGTCTGATTCATGCCGGGGCCATTCAGCGCTTTGATGTGCCGGGGCAGTTGGCTAAAGGTACACGCCTGCTCAAGCCGGAGGTGAATTTCGAGTGTCTGGATATTGACCGCAACGCTTTGGAAGAGAAGGCGCGGCGTGACCATCTCAAGATTGAGGCGATGACCCGGTTTGCCTATTCCATGGGCTGCCGTCAGCAGTGGATTCTGGAGTATTTCGGCGACCCTGATGCCGCTCCCTGCGGGCATTGCGATGCCTGCGCCGGGTCTGATGGCGATGAACGCGAGGAGGTGGGCGGTGATGACCTGCTGACGGTGCGCAAGGCGCTGGCGGGGGTGGCGCGAGCCTCGAAGCGCGGGCCTGCCGGGGAATGGGTGGCGGTTTACGGGCGCGGCAAGGTGATGGATATGCTGCGCGGTGCCAAGAATGCCTCGATGCACCAGTATCTCACCGGGCTTTCGACCTACGGCATTTTGAAAAATCTGACAGATGCGAAAATGAAAGCGCTTTTCCGCGCCATGCTTGAAGGCGGCCTGTTGCAGAGCACGGGGGGCGATATGCCGCTGATTACCCTGACCCCACTGGGCGAGGATGTGATGCAGAGCCGTATGGTGCCGCGTTTATCCCGCCGGGTGTGGGGTGCTGCGGTGCAGAAGAAAGCACCTGCTGCCCGCACGGCCAGAACGCGCGAGCTTCTGCAGAGCATGGGGCTGGGGCGTATGGATAAGGAGCTGTATGAGCACCTGGCCGAACTGCGCCGCGATCTGGCAGAGGAGTACCGCATGCCGGCTTACCGGATTATGCACAATGAAACATTGCGGGCCTTGGCTACGGTGAAGCCTACAACCATGGAAGCCGCAGAACGGCTTAAAGGTGTGGGCCCGTGGCTGCGTACGCATGGTCTGCGCGCGTTTGTGGAGCTGATTCAGGATTACGAGGAAGGGTGATGATGAAGCAGGTGCGTGTGCCGGGGATGCTTTCGCACCGTATGCTCCCGCCGTGAGCCTCGACGGCGTGTTTCACGATGGCAAGCCCGAGCCCGGTGCCTTTGACTTTGCCGGTGGAGTCGGCGCGGTAGAAACGGTTGAAAATAAAGGGAATCGCATCCTGGGGAATGCCGCGCCCGTTGTCCTCGACACAGAGCTGCCGAGTGCCGTCCGGGGTGAGACTGGCAGTCAGTTTCACTTGTAAGCCCGGCGCGGGATTGTTTTTGAGTGCATTTTCCATCAGGTTATACAACACCTGCGACCAATAGAAGCTGTCGCCGTGCATGGGGTAGGGCCGGGGTTCAATCTGCAGCTCGATGTCGGCGCCCTGTGCCGCAGCCATGTTTTCCAGCCGTTGTCTTACTTCAGTGGCCAGCTGCTGGAGTTCGAAGTCCTCTTCTTTCAGATAGCTGGAATCCGGCGCTTCCACGCGCGAGAGCATGAGCATGTCGGCCACCAGCCGCGTCATGCGGTCGGCGTGGCGTTTCATGACATCCAGCGAGCGCTGCAGCAACCCGGTGTCTGCTGCAGATTCCGGGTCATCCAGCAGGGTTTCCAGGTAGCCAAGAATCAGGGTGAGCGGTGTGCGCAGCTCGTGTGAGGCGTTGGCTACAAAATCGCGGCGGATGACCTGTGTGCGGTGTTCTTCGGTCACATCCAGAAACACAATGCCGATGTGGCGTTCCCGGGTGGCCAGACGGGTGGCGGTGGTGCGGTAGATGCGTTCACCTTCCGGGCGGGGCACATGCACCAGGGCACGCACTTTTTCAGAACTGCCCGCCGCTTCATGCAGCAGGCTGCGCATATCGCTCTCCGGCAGGATGCGCAGCAGGTTTGTATTGGTCAGGGAGTCAAACCCGAACAAGTCACAGGCTTTCCGGTTGGCCATGACCACGCGCCCGCCTGGCCGCATGAGCAGGAATGGAACCCCCAGGGCTTCCAGAAACAGGGATTGGTCCCGCTGCACGTGTTCCTGCAGTTCTGCCAGCATGCCGCGCATCTGCCTTACCTCGTTTTCCGAAATGCGTGCGCGCTCCCGAGTGCTCTTCATCTTGCTGCTCAGAAAGATGAAAGGCAGGGCAAAGACGATGACCATGAGGCCCAAGACTACATCCCAGCTTACCATGACGCTCCCCTGTATATTACCAGAAAGACGGCCTGCTGCCAAGTGCGAGTTTCACCAAGGCAGGGCAAACGCATTTCGATGTCGGGATTTCTTATTGACTTACCTCTGTTTCGTTTTTTGCGCCGAATGCACTAAAGAGGATTTCCTCCAGGACTCGTGTATTCCATGCGGCTTGTTTTCTCATTCTTGCCAACGATTTTG
>JAFYRS010000156.1 GCA_017546845.1 Akkermansia sp. | reverse complement strand
GTGATACACTCCGCATGCCGCCTGGTGCGGCAAAAGCCAGGCGGCTTTTATATCATGATTGAAATAATACCCCGCCTGATGGCAATCAGCCCCGTGTTGATTGAGCAACTAATCTGGATTCTGTTCGTTGCATTCCAAAGGTGTTAGAATCCACGCCCTGTACCCGGGAAACCGGGTGCGGGGCAATTTTTTCGCATATCGCTTGACTCTATCACTACTTTATGCTTTAATCATGCCCGGAGAGAAATCTCCGGTTATTATTTTAATCATGTTATCAGCCCCCGGGTGTTGCCGCACCGTTAACGGGGGCTTTTTCTTTGGCAGGAGATAGCACCAGCACACAGAAGTTCCTCAACTCTGTTCGACAGAATCAGAGTACCTGCGTTTCCTCAACACCACCAGGGCACTCCCGCAAAACAAGCATGCCACCTTCTGCTCGCCCCAGCTCCATCAGATGGCGGTATATATTGCATGGCGTCCACTCCCCGCGGCCATCATCATACAGCAGGAACCCCGCCTCGCGCAGCACGTGGAATGCATCCTCCAGCCGCCAGGCAAATACACCATACTCAGAAGCATCATACACCCCCACCCGCATGCGAAAATGATGCCGTGTTCCCTCCCCCGCCCAGAAACTCATGAGACGCAACACCCGCTCTCGCCACGATTCCGCACAATAACGCCGCGTAAAATCCGCCGGCAGCTTCCCCCTGCACCCCAGGTGTAGCCGCAAATGCACTACCCCCTCACGCGCATTCTCCAGAACCATGACCACATTTTCCCGCGGTAATCTCATACCCATGAATATAGAGGCTCTCCAAAACCATGTCAATAAAGAAGCTCAGTTCCTTGCAGAACTGAGCTTCTTTTGAGTTGCGGGAGCAGGATTTGAACCTGCGGCCTTCAGGTTATGAGCCTGACGAGCTACCTGGCTGCTCCATCCCGCGATTTTATTAAGGCCACCCTTGCGGGTGCGGCAGGAATATACCACTACACGCCCGATACGTCAAGACCTTTTTTAATTTTTTTCTTTATTTTTCTGGTTCTGTGCCAGAATATCAGCCGCGGTCTGGTTTCCGGCCTCTGCCGCATTCACCAGCCAGCCAAGCATAAGTTCCTCATTTTTAGGCACACCCTTCCCTGTCGCATAGCAAGTACTGAGCATGAGGCAGGCCTCCCCGTCTCCCTGCATGGCGGCATAACGCAGGTAGCGGATTCCCTCTGCCACGCTGGCGTTTTTCGCCGTGCCGTTCAAGTGCATGCGCGCCAGCATCAGCTGTGCCGGGACAGAATCCACATCAGCCATGCGCTCCAGCCACTGCAACGCACCGCGGTAATTCCCGGCGCGCGCCTCCATCTGCACCAGGGTATAGCAGGCATCGTCATTCCCCTCCTCCACCGCGGCGGCATACCACTGGCGGGCCTTCTTCATGGAACGCTGCACACCGATACCGCGCTCGTAGCACAGGCCCATAGCCGCCATGGCGTGCGGCTCTCGGTTCTCTGCCGCTTTCGAAAACCAGCGGAAGGCGTGCTTGTAGGAACGGATTGCGCCTTTCTGCCCGGTCAGCAGGCGGCGGCCATATTCATACTGCGCGCCGGGATCACCCGCCACAGCAGCGCGCCGCAGCTTATATATACCGTGGCAACTGGAGAGCGCGAGAGCTGCGCAAAGGATGACCCAGAGGCGTTTCATCGGAAATAATTCTGTTGTTTCTCGCTGATGGGCATGCCGAGTTTCTGCATCACGCAGAGCATATCCTCCCACAGCGCACGACGTGCCGAAAGGGCCTCATTGCGCAGCAGGTAGCTGGGGTGGTATGTGACGCGCACCGGCACACCCTGGCACTCAAGCCACTGGCCGCGCAGTGCATTCACCCCTTGCTGAGTCCCCAGCAGGCCCTTGGCCGAGCTCCCGCCGAGACAGACAATGCAGGCGGGCTGAATGGCCCGGATTTCCGCCATGATGAGCGGGGAACATGCCGCCAGTTCCTCCGGGCTGGGCGGGCGGTTGGCAGTGCCCTGGTTCTCCCCCATGGAGGGGCGGAACTTGCACACGTTGGAAATATAGACATCGCGCCGCTGCAGGCCCATCGCCCCCAGAATTTTCGTAAGCAACTGCCCGGCAGGACCTACAAAGGGCTCCCCCTGGCGCTCTTCCTCATAGCCGGGAGCTTCACCCACCAGCATGAGCCGCGCATGCGGATTGCCCACGGCAAACACCATGGTCTCGCGCAGTGTTCCCAGTCGCCGGGCGGCCTTCCAGTCTGCCGCCTTGGTGCGCAGCAGCTCCAGCTTCTGCTCCACGCTCATTTCCGGCGCAGCGGCGGGTGCGACCGCTGGCTCCAGGGCAGGCACCGGCGCGGGAACGACCACTTGCGTTCCCCGGCGGGCAGCCAGCATCCATTCGCGCAGAATACCGCGCGCGTCATCATCCACGGCCAGACGCTCCTGCCCGCCCTCCACCAGGTGGGTAAGAGATTCAACAGCGAGCTGCTTGAGCGTAGGCATACCAGTATTCTAGCACATACGCAAGGGATAGCAAGGAATTTTGGCAGTGGAATGCATCCGTCATCAGACGCATTGCCCGCTTGACGCGGAAAATTCCATCTGCTAGAATTCCGTAAATGAGCAGCGAACCACCAGCCGGGGAGGACCCGCGGTATCTCCAGGAGCAGATTATTACCTACCTGGGTAATAAGCGGCGGCTGCTGGATTTCATCGGGCTGGCCGTAGCGCAGGTGCGCGAGCGGCTGGGCGGCAGGAAGCTGCGCTGCTTCGATGCCTTTTCCGGCTCCGGCATCGTGAGCCGCTACCTGAAACAACACGCCGAGCTGCTGTATACCAACGACCTGGAGGATTACTCCCGCGTGCTCAACACATGCTACCTTGCCAACAGCGACACCGTGCAGGCCGCCCGCCTGCCGGAACACCACGCCGCCCTGCTGCAGCAGATTGAAGCCACCCTTTCCCCCGGCCTGCTGGCGGCGCACTATGCCCCGCAGGATGATGCACACATCCGCCCCGGAGAGCGAGTCTTCTACACCCGGCGCAATGCCACGTATCTGGACACCGCCCGCCGATGCATTGGCGAACTGCCAGTGGAAATTCAGCCCTTCTTCCTGGCACCGCTACTCTGCGAAGCATCGGTACACACCAACACCGCCGGCATCTTCAAGGGGTTCTACAAAGACAAGAGCGGCGTCGGCAAATTCGGCGGGCGCGGTGCCAACGCGCTGCAACGCATCATGGCGCCTATTGAACTGCCCCTGCCCGTCTTCTCGCGTTTCGACTGTGAGCACCATGTCCTGCAGAGCGATTCCACCGCCGCCGCTGCCACCCTGCCCGAACTGGATTTTGCCTACCTGGACCCGCCCTACAACCAGCACCCCTATGGCTCTAATTACTTCATGCTGAACCTGCTGCTCAGAAATGAAGAACCCCGGCATGCGTCCCGGGTGTCCGGCATTCCGGCAGACTGGAACCGCTCTCCCTACAACAAGCGGGCACAGGTGCAGCAGGCGCTGGATTCCCTGCTGTCCACGCTTCCCGCACGCTTTGTCCTCATTTCGTACAATTCAGAGGGCTTTATCTCCCCCGAGGAAATGCAGCACCTCCTCCGCAGGCACGGTCAATTCCGGGTCATGGAAACCGAGTACGCCACCTTCCGGGGCTGCCGCAATCTCCGTGGCCGCGCCCTGTCCGTGAAGGAATATCTTTTCCTGCTGGAAAAGTGACGCAGAACTTGCTTGACGAAAAGCAACAGCGGAGTATCATGGGAGCGTGAATCATCTCTCATCCATATCCCGCGCCGGGGCATGTATGTTGCTGCTTGCGCTGAGCAGCTGCTACCCCCAGACCTCCAACCCGGACCAACTGCGTCTGGCACATGAACAGAACGCCGCCCTGCGCCAGGAAATCGTGCGCATGCAGCAGCTCATCAACCAGTCGGGAGAAACAGAAGAAGGGCTTGCCGATACCGTGGAAGCCAAGGAGCAGGAACTTACCGATGCACTCAACGAACTCAAGGTGCTCAAGCGCCAGGAGACAGAACACAAGCTGCGCCTCATCGAGCTCCAGGACAGGCTGGATGCCTTCCGCTCTGATTTCCGCATCATGCAGAACGAAACCGCTAAACTCCACAAACGCTCATGAGCTCGGAATCCGCCAATTCTCAACGCACGGCAGATGTCTCCCTGACCTGGGAAGACAAATCCATCCCCACCGCTCCGCACGCAGCCGCCCCGGCCCGTGACGCGTCCGGGAATGTGGAATTCACGCCCGAGGCCAAGCCTGCTGAAGCCACTGCCCCGGCAGAGGCCGCAGAAACCAAGCCGGAAGCCCCCGCACCCGCTCAGGAAAAGAAGACCAGCGGCTGGGGGATATTCTTTGACACCGTGCTGGTGCTGCTTCTGCTGGGTGTCATCGGCACCGGGGCATGGTTCATCACCCAGGAGCTGGAAAAATACCGCGTACCCTCCCCCATGGAACTGGCGCAGGCAGAGCACCTGGAGCTCTGCAAGCAGCACGAACAGCTGCAGGATGCCGCCTACCGCGCCGATGAACAGATTCACATGCGCCAGCGTATCGACAGTCTCGACCAGCAGATTGCTGATACCCGCCGCCAGATTGCCGAACGCAGGAAAGCCATTGCTGACGAGCACTCCCGCCTGATTGCCCTGCAACGCGAAATCCGCCAGGAGGACAAAACCTCCCGCGCCGTGGCCAAAAACCTGCTCATCGGGCTGCCCATCGGCAATGCCGCTACCACCAACGGCAAGGCATACCCCAATGCCGTCATTCACCGTCTGGAGCCGGGCTACATCACCCTGCGCACCCCCTATGGGCAATCCCGCATTGCCCTCTCCCGCCTGGTGAAAGACAACCTGCCGGACATCGCCCGCTATGCCTTCGGCATTGATGACATGGTAGACATGAGCGATTTTGAATCTGCCCCGCACAAGCACCGCCAGGGCAAGCTCATCACCCCGCGCAAGGTCTCCACCAAGGTGCAGCAGCCCGGTTATGAGCCGGAATCCGGCGCCCCGGTGGTAAACACCCAGGCTCCGCAGTCCGCCACCATCACCGTGGAACCCGGCCTCACCCCGGAAGACGATGGCTCCTGGCAGGCTCCCACCGCCCCCTTGCCCATTGAGGAATGATACTTCCCTCCGTCCGCGCCGTCAGGCGCGGATTTCGTCTATGCCGCAGGCATAGATATCGTCCACGCTCCCTGGGTGGATTTCGTCCGAACGAAGTGAGGATATCGTTCCCTGTTAACTGAGATCATCCCGCTTCCCAATCATTGGGAAGCCATTTTCCCTGAGATACAGGAAAACGGAATCCTGCCCATTCGGGGCGGGACGACTCACACGCAGGGCATCAAATAATCACGCTGATACACCACCACAGACAAAAAGCGCGCATCGGAACATTCTCCGATGCGCGCTTTGCTTTTCTATTGCAGAGACTTATTACTTCTTCTTGCGGCAGCAGCACTTCTTCTTGGCCGGG
>JAFYRS010000155.1 GCA_017546845.1 Akkermansia sp. | reverse complement strand
TGCAATCCCCGCCACCGCCCTGCCGGGCGCAAAACGGCTCCCAATGGCCAAAAGTCCTACCTGTCACGGCGTAGGGCACAGGCCGAAGACGGAAGCATGCCTACCTGTCACGGCGTATCGTAGAGAAGACGGAAGCCCCTTTTTCTAAGCGCGAATTCATGTTAGGTTCACTAAAGAAGCCTCGAATCTACAATCTGTTGATTCTGTGAGCTTAGGCAATTTTGGGGCGATAGCAACTCTGTGATAAGCAAAGATGTCTCGAACTGGCAAGCTACACAGAATCAGATGTTTAAGGCGCATTTTTCGCCGGGTGGCAACCTAAAAAGAAACATCGCTTGCAAGGCAACAAAAAGACACTTGCAAGCGATGGAAGGATGGCGGGGCTCATTCCACAATTATTGGAGATAAGCCGAATCTTTGTATTATAAAACCTTTAAATCTGGGAGATTTTCGTTGAGATTAGGGGCAATCATGTGTATTTGTTTACGTATAATACCTCGCATGTGCATCGCGGGAGTGAAACAGAAATTCTTGAAATCTTCCTTACTTATATCATCAACAGAGGTTACATGAGGGAACAGAAGTTTAAGTAAGCCGGTAGCTATCCTCTTCACTGCTTTTGTATCTCGGAGGTCGGAATCTTTAGGAACATGGATGAGAGAATTGCAAACAGATGCGTACACGGATTGGTTTCTGAGCATACTCAGAATCTCTGTGAAATATTCTGCATTAAGAGTCCACCCATTAATTAACATATCCTCTGTAATACGAGGAAGATACCATCCTTCAATAAATCCATGGAATCGGTCTAGGAAAGCAGAATCACTAAACATTTCGGGCAAATCGTCAATATAACGCCTGCTTTTAGGTCGATTATCCTCTGTAAAATCGATATTTCCCGGAAGCATCAAACCCGCTTTGCTGTCAATCCTCACATTTCCCACAGTTGTCCAACCAAACTCCAAATAGGTTTGCAAAGCAGATTGTATTTCGTTGGGATCTGTAAAGCGTATTTTGTGAACTTCATCCATAGCAACAAAATCATAACGGGCAATAGCACCCTTTGTATTTTGTTGCATGTCATAAAACAATCGAGCACGCGATACAACGCCCCCGCTAATCATCCAGCCATGTTTACTGAGTGTACCAAACACAAAGGACTTCCCTGTACCAGGAGGAGCCAATTCAACAAGGTTTATATTAGGTTCAACAAAGACGAGTAGACGACAAATGAAAGTAAGTTTTTGTTGAAGGGAATCGAACTTGGAGGGTTCGTATTCCATTGCTCGAATCAAAACATCTACCCATTCATCAATGGAAAAATGAGAACGAATTTCTTTATAAGAATCGAGACTCATTCTGTAAGGTCTAAAAGGGAGATACTTAGACAATTCTATGTATCCTTTTTCTTTTCCGCAAGGTTCAACATAGAAAATACTGCGTCTGCGCCTGAAGTTACTGCTTGACGCGCCCTATTGAATCAGGTATTCTTTATCACGATTTCACCCCTACATATTATGCCGACTGACAAACCGATTAATACTATCTCCGTACTCGTGGAAAACAAGTTTGGTGTGCTTTCCCGCGTAGCAGGTCTGTTCTCCGGTCGCGGCTATAACATTCACTCCCTCAACGTGGCTCCCTGCGAAGACCCCAAGTTCTCCCGCATGACTATCGATGTGAAGGAAGATAATGAAAAGCTCGACCAGGTTATCAAGCAGCTCAGCAAACTGGTGAATGTGGTAGAGGTGATTGATTATCGCAATGCCCCGACCGTGTACCGCGAGATCGTGCTGGTGCGCGTGCGTTTCGGCGAGCACAAGACTGAGATTCTGCAGCTTTGCGATATGTTCCGCGCCCAGGTCATCGACGCCACTCGCGAGATGCTCACCATCGAGATTTCCGGCGGCGCATTCCGCCTGAACCGTTTCCTCGACCTCATGAGTGATTACGATGTGGACATGGTGACCCGCTCCGGTAAGATTGCCGTGGTGAAGCCCCGTGCCTGATGTTATTTTCTTCAATTATCTTAACCCCGCATCACCGGCAAGGGCAGGCTCTTTGCCGGTGATGCTTTTTTATCAAGTATCATGGCTATTGAACCGTTTGGCGGGGTGAGCCCGCAGCTGAATTCTCCCGCATTTGTTGCTGCCAGTGCAGATATCATTGGTCGTGTGGTGCTGCATCCTGATTCCAATGTGTGGTACAACACCACCATCCGCGGAGATGTTTCCCCCATCGAAATCGGGGAGGGGAGCAATGTGCAGGATAACTGCTGCCTGCATGTGGATTATGAGTACGGCTGCACTCTCGGGAAATATGTGACCGTGGGGCATAGCGTCACGCTGCACGCCTGCACGGTGGAGGATGCCTGCCTCATCGGCATGGGGGCTGTGGTGCTGGATGGAGCCGTGGTGGGCCACGGCTCCATAGTGGGTGCGCACGCGCTGGTAACCAAGGGTACCATCATCCCCCCGCACAGCCTGGTGCTTGGTTCTCCCGCCAAGGTGGTGAAACAACTGCCGCAGGAGACGGAACAGGCCAATATCGACCATGCAAAGGATTACATCCGTCTGGCGCGAGAGTATGCTGCCCGGTGAGCCGGAATGCAATTTGCTTTACAATCACCAGCCTGAGCAGTAGAATGGAGGTAGTGATGAAACGCCTGCTTTTAGTTTTGTTTGTGAGTGTGTGGTGCGCTCTGCCGCCTGTGTATGGCGGAGTGGAGGCGCTTCTGACGCAGGAGGCGCAATCCGCACCTGCTGCCGCGTTGAGCCCGAAAGCCCGTGCCAGGGTGTTCCCGGCACTGGCGGCACTGCCGGCGGATACGGATTCATATTTTGCAGTGTCGAAATTAGGGGATATTTTCGCAGGACTCCTGATGGGAGAGATTCCCGGGGCTGAGGTCGTAGCGGAACTGGATGGCTTTGCTCTGGGAATGAGTGAGCCGGCGGTGCGCGATTTAGAACGCTTGATGCCGCTTTTCCAGGTGCTGACCAGTGCTGAATCAATTGCGGCGGACCAGTGGAGCAAAAAAGCTACTCCGGAGGCCGCTCGTGCCATTGTGGCGCAGCAGCGCGAGGCCAGACACCGCGCTGGCGAATTGCTGGTGCAGGCATCGCGGGATTTTCATCTGGCCCCTATCTATGTGGTGCTTACCTGCAAGCCCGGGAGCGAAGCGCTGCTGCACCAGCTTTCGGTGTTGCCGTTGATGATACCGGTGGAGCCTGATGGACCGTTGGTTCTGATGGCGCGTGGCTCCAGCCGCGGGTTTTACCTGCGTGGCGATTCTATAGATTTGACCGAGGCAGAGCTTGCCCCGGAGCACGAGTCCGAGATTGCCCGGAACCTGCAGCATGCGCGTCTGTATGTGATGGCAGAGGTGATTGGCAATAAGCTGGTATTTTCCGTCTGCAGCAATCTGGATGAAGTGAAACTGCCGCGGCGGGCTGCCCAATCCCTTTTGGGTACGCCAAAAATGGCGGCTTTTGATGCACTGATGAAGCGCGATGCCGTAGCGCTGGGTTCCTGCAGTCCGGCTGTGGTGAATATGTGTGAGAAATCGAACCTTTTCGCTTACCGTGGTGCGGCTGCATTCATCGGCGCCGTGTTCAAGCGCCTTGGTGGGGAAAATGCCGCTATGGGGGCGGCTGCCAATGCAGTGGAACAGATGTTGCAGCAGCTGGAGACTTTGCTTACACCTGCACAGGGGGCGGAAGAGATGATGCTCTGGCGTGAGCCGGGAGGATTCTGCATGCAGCTTGTCTCCGATGCAGGCAATTTGAGTTTTGCTCCCGGAGTGCTGAGTTTCGGTGCATATCATGATGCCCCGGACACGTTGTTTTTTGCAGAAAGTACCCCCTTGCAGGGGCTGCCTGCGGTGAATGTTCCCGGATTGCTGCAACTGGTGGAAGAGGTGCAGCAGGCCTACATCAATACCTTATTGCCTGAATATGCAGAAGCGGAAGCACGTTCGCTGCGCGAGCTGCAGCAGGCGCGCCCCGGGTTGGAAAAGCTTGCCAGCGGGGGGCAGAAAATAGCCTCAGCACTGGGTGGCAGCATGGCTGTGCTGGTGCAGGAGGGAGATGCTGCGGCAAAGAATCCTGCTTTTTCGCTGCGGGCAGCGGTGTCAGATGCACCGGTGCTCGATGAAGGAATCCGCCAGATTCAGGAAGCTGCTGCGGAGCTGGAGCTGCCAGCCTGCTTTGGTGGCGCTGGCCCGCTGCAGGTGCAGCAGCAGGCTGATGCTGTATTGGTGAGCACGGGGCGCGGCCTTCCGCTGGCATTGCCCCAGGGGGGGGCTGCTGTGCAGGGGGGTGCGGTATTTTCGCTGAATATCCAGGCTCTGGCCCGTGAGATGAAACGCGTCAGAGCTTCTGAGACAGATGCCGCGGCTATGCTGGCATCTGGGGTGAAAAAACTGGAAGGTGCTTCAACTATTCGCGGCAAGATGCTGTACACGACGCTGCGGGTGGTGTTGAACAAGAATAATTGAGAGATATAATTTCTGAACATGAATGGTAAAATAGTCTGGCTGTTGCTCTCTTTGTTCCTGCTGGTGCAGGTGGGATATGGCAACAGTGTGGAGAAGGCTCGGCGTGTGGCTGGTGTGGCTGCGTCTGATATGTTGTTGAAACCAGAGGAAATCTGGAAGCCGTTGGCTGACGATGCGCGTCAATATGTAGGGCGTCTGGATGCTCAGCCCAGTGAACGCTTCCGGGTGGGGAGTGTTATTCCGTCCCGGATTGCCAGTGAACAGGATTTGTGGCGTACACTCAATGGCATGCAACGGACTCTGCAGGGGAAGCGGGAAATCAAGCTGGCGGGCGGGGTTTCTGAACGCAAATTGAAGAATTGGCTGCGTGATTTTAATAACACGCTGACCATGATGGCAGTAGCGTGGCGTAATGACGAGGGCTTGTACCTGTATGTTTATTACCTTACAGAGGCCCGCATACTGGCTGCGTTTCTGAATCCGGAAATGGAGACGAAGCTGAACAATGAAGAAAAGGAGGTTCTGAAAGGCTGCTGCAACTGGATTAGTGCGAATATTCGTAAAGGAATGCCGAATCTACTCAAAATCCGCATGGTGAATGATGCGGTGATTGATAATACGGAATACAAACTCTCCTGCGGCAAGACGGCAGATGTCGTGCTGAATGGGCTGGGGAAGTGTGCGGCGTATACGACAACGACGCAGCTGTTATTGCACATGCTGGGCATTGATAACCGTTATGTGCATGGGGATGTGACCACCGCCGCCATGTCTCATGCCTGGAATCTGGTGGATGTGAACGGGGAGTGGTATCACATGGATACCACGTGGAATGACCCTGAGGGTTATTCGTATTTCCTGCTGAATGATGAAGAAATAGGGATTGACCACTCCTGGCCGTCTAAAGAGGATAAGCTGGGCTTGCGGTACCCGAAGGGACCGGAGCTGAACCAGTATCATTTCTTTACCCGCGCTGATTATTCAGACCGGGAAAAACCAGAAAAGGAACCGCTTTTCCCTGTGGATACGGAATGTTCCACCCCGGGGGAGATGTGGAAGCAGATGACCGCTGGTTACGAACACGAAGCAGATGCTCTGTCGGATAAGGAAAATACTTCCCCGGAAAAGAAGATACCTGAGCTGCCCCCTCTGCTGCAACCAGATAAAGCCAAAGAAGAGGATAAGGTGCAGAAGGTAGGTAATACCTATACTGTGGCGGATGAACAAGAGCTGGATAAGGCGCTGCAAGCCTGTAGTTCTACGCTGGAAGGCCCGGAAATTAAGCTGCAGCTGAAAGACAACACCACCTTGTACCATTTCCGCTACTGGTTGAAGAAGTGCCATATCCACTCATATATCCGCGCGTATTCGTATACATCCAGCCGTAAGAAGCCGACGGACAAGAATCCTCTGATTACGCTCAAGGTGGAATACTGGCCGCATGTGCGCCTCATCAGCGCGGCGAAGAATGACGATGCCTACAAGCAGTTGACAAGTGATGAGCGGGTCGCCCTGGTTGAATGCCAGGAGATTGCTAAAATATACGGTGCAAAGTGGATGCTTCGCCGCCAGAAGATTGATAACGTGTACCTGCATGTGCTCAATAACGTGGAGTGGAAGCCGGGGGAATCCACAGTGCTTTCAGCCCTCCGTAAGCGGGAAAGTGGAAGCCTTGGCATGGCAGAAACATTGCATGTGGTGTACTCTCTGCTGAAAATCAAGTCATTGATGGTTCACGGCCGGACAGATAAGGAACTGCAGGCCTGGAATATGGTGCAGCACCTTGGGAAGCGTTGGTATCATTCTGTCGTGGCGCAGGATGCAGAGGCTCGCATCATGCACCGCCATGTCACTAAGTGGAACCGCTGTGGTGATGAGCGCATGCGCAAGACTCATGTCTGGTATGAGGATGAGGTGCCCGAGGCCTCCCAGCCAGAACCTGACATTTCGGAAGCGGTGCAGACGGTGGAAAAGAAGACAGGCCAGAAAATCAATTTCCCCCGCATGAAATAAAAAACAAACCCCGCCATGCAGGCGGGGCTTGTTTTTTTATTTGAGCGCTGATGCCGGCTGAAGTTCGGGTTCTTCATCCGCGCCGCTCTTGAAGCGCTCGAACACGCCCCGTGGGTCTTCCGGTGTGCGCTTCAGAGCTTCGAAAATCCGGTCTCTCATTTCCACCGCCGCCTTGAAGGCTGCTTCCTCACTGCCGTACTGGCGGTCAGAGAAGTACTTGGTGAACTGATTCCACTTGCGGCAGATGCTGAGTCTCCACCCCTGGAAGGAGGTGGTCTCGTATGTGTATCGGGTAATATTACGTTGGGTCATATTGTAGTTGCCGGGTTAGTACCGGATGCGCCTATACTGCCACATCTTGGTACTAGAGACAATCTAATTTGCTAAATGTTCGATATTATTTCATAAAATTATTAGTTTAGGATACAAAGAAATGGAGCTGCCGGTATCGGCAGCTCCATGAAATGTGAAACCTTTACAGGTGTATCCGCTCTTAGCAGCCGGGCTGGGCAAGAATCTTGCGCAGACGGGCAAAACGGGGCAGGGATTCGGCAGTCTTCATGCCGGTAGCACCCTGGATGAGGGGCAGGGCATAGTCGATGAATGCCATCTCCACGTTGTTGCCAGCGGCGTTGATCCATTCGCGGGGAACCTTGCGCTCGAAGTTAGCTACGCTGGCCAGGGGCAGGAGCTTCATCTCGCACTTGTAGTTGCCTTCCTCGTC
>JAFYRS010000154.1 GCA_017546845.1 Akkermansia sp. | reverse complement strand
GCCCCGCTGAAGCGGGACGGCTCCACCCCATCGCTACGATTATAGCGCCCTACGGGCTCAAAAGTCAATTTGGAGGGCTGTTCCTAATTATGCCAACGCGTAAACTCTTTTCAGAAGATTTCCTGGATGTGGGGCTTTTATCTGCCTCCAGCGGACTGGAAGCCGGCACCCTTCTGGATGACAACGAAATCTTCGGTGAATTCAAAGGCGCCCTTGGTAACTCTGAAATTCACCGGAATGAAAACCGTGAATTTACCGGAATGAAAATTGTAAATTTACCGGAATAGACTTTACAACACATTCAAAACATGGAATAATCCTCCTTGTGGAGACCAAGCACTACAAACCGCGCATCATTGATGCCAATATCCGTGAATATCTGGGAGCTTTCGGCGCTGTGTGCATAGAAGGGCCCAAGTGGTGTGGCAAGACATGGTCATCCACGTACCACAGCCGCAGCGCTATCTACCTGAGCGACCCGGGCAATAATTTCCAGAACAGAAAACTGGCAGAGCTTGCCCCCAAAGCTGTCCTGGAAGGCGAAACACCCCGACTGATTGACGAATGGCAGGAATACCCACCACTCTGGGACGCAGTACGCCACCAGGTTGATGTTTCTGGTGAGCCCGGCCAATTCATTCTGACAGGCTCTGCCACCCCCATTCACAAAGGAATCATGCACAGCGGAGCCGGACGCATCGCCCGCCTGCGTATGCGTCCCATGTCCCTGTACGAATCCGGCGACTCCAGCGGGCAGATTTCCTTGCAGGAACTTTGCGGTGGTACGCTCGCCCCCGCGCTCACCGGCGAAGTCGACCTCCGCCACCTGGCGCACCTCATCATCCGCGGTGGCTGGCCAGCAAGCTTGAAACGAAAAGCCGGGCATGCCCAACTTCTGCCCGCAGAATACCTGCGCGCCGTACTGGAGGATGACGTCTACCGCATTGATGGCATCCAGCGCGATTCCGCCAAAATGCGCCTGCTTCTGCGCTCTCTGGCCAGGAACATATCCACTACGGCCAGTATCAGCAAACTCAAGCAGGATATCCAGACAGATGCCTGCGAAGATATCGACGAAAAAACCATCACCACCTATCTGAATATCTTCCAGCGGCTCTTCCTGCTGGAAAACCAGCCCCCCTTTGCAGCCCATATCCGTTCCTCAGTGCGAGTAAAGCAGGCAGAAAAGCGCCATTTCACTGACCCGTCGCTGGCTTGCAGCCTGCTGAAGATAAATGAAGACATGATGGTAAACGACCTGAATACCATGGGATTCCTCTTCGAAAGCCTGTGTATCCGGGATCTCCAGATATACGCAGAATCCTTTGGTGCTCAGGTTTTCCATTATCAGGACTACAAAGGGCGTGAAGTAGATGCCGTCATCCAACTTCCGGATGGCCAGTGGTGCGCCATTGAAATCAAATTAGGCGCACGCCAAATCGACTCCGCAGCCAAGGGGCTTCTCAAATTGCGCGACAGCATCGCCGACGAAACAAATGGCAGACCTCCGGCAACCCTGATTGTCATCTGCGGCCTGACGAACGCAGCCTACCAACGCGAAGATGGAGTATTCGTTCTTCCTCTCACCGCACTCCGCCCCTGAAAAAAACCGGCAAGTCCCCCTGGATTTTCAAAATTCACCGGAATGAAAACCGTGAATTTACCGGAATGAAAATCGCAAATTCACCGGAATGAGCGTTATAACAAACTAAAAACCAGCGCCGGGCAGAAACAAGTTCCACCCGGCGCGGAAACACATGAAAATAGCGCTTAAATCTGAGCCAAGGCCTGCTTGAGGTCGTCGATGATATCCTCGGCATCCTCAATACCCACAGAGAAGCGGATGAGGTCGGGCTTCACGCCGGCTTCCTCCAGCTGCTGGTCGGTAAGCTGGCGGTGCGTGTGGCTGGCGGGGTGCAGCACGCAGGTGCGGGCATCGGCCACGTGGGTGACGATGGAGCACAGCTTCAGGCTGTCCATGAACTTGATGGCGCGCTCGCGACCACCCTTGATGCCGAAGGTAACCACGCCGCAGGTGCGACCACCGTCAAACTGCTTCTGAGCCAGCTCATAGTACTGGTTATCAGGCAGACCGGCATAGTTGATCCAGGCCACATCCTCCTGAGTGGAAAGGAACTCGGCCACCTTCTGGGCGTTTTCGCAATGGCGCGGCACGCGCAGATGCAGCGTCTCCAGCCCCAGGTTGAGTAAGAAAGCATTGAAGGGTGACGGAATGGAACCCAGGTCGCGCATGAGGGTGACGGTGCACTTGGTAATGTAAGCGCCGGCACCGAAGGCCTCGGTGTACACCAGGCCGTGGTAGGAATCATCAGGCTGGGTCAGACCAGGGAACTTGTCGGCATGGGCGGCCCAGTCAAACTTGCCGCTGTCAACCACCACACCGCCCACCTGGGTGGCATGGCCATCCATGTACTTGGTGGTGGAATGCATCACGATATCTGCCCCGTGCTCGAAGGGACGGCAGTTAATGGGCGTGGCAAAAGTGTTATCCACAATCAACGGCACGCCGTTCTTGTGGGCAATACGGGCCATCTTCTCAATGTCCAGCACCTGAAGGGAGGGGTTGGAAATCGTCTCGCCGAACACGCACTTCGTGTTCGGGCGGAAGGCTTTCTGGATTTCCTCCTCCGGAGCGTCCTGATCCACAAAGGTGCAATCAATACCAAACTTCTTGAATGTCACCGCAAAGAGGTTGTAGGTGCCGCCATACAGCGCGCTGGTGCACACGAAATGGTCGCCCGCCTCGCAGATGTTGAACACAGAGTAGAACGATGCCGCCTGGCCGGAGGAAGTCAGAATGGCAGCCACGCCGCCTTCCAGCTCCGCAATCTTCTTGGCCACACACTCATTGGTGGGGTTCTGCAGGCGGGTATAGAAGAAACCGGCCTCTTCCAAATCGAACAGGCGGGCCATCTGGTCGCTCGTTTCGTATTTGAAAGTTGTGGACTGGTAGATGGGGACTACACGGGGCTCTCCCTTGCCGGGATTCCAGCCGCTCTGTACGCAAATGGTGGATGTTTTCATAACTCGCACGTTCCTATACCACATGACGCAAGGGAATTCAAGCGCGTAAATACGTATTGACACAATTTCTACCAAACCAGTATGCAATTTGCAATTTTCATCTATTCTCATCCGGGAAATGCTTTTTTATGATTGACTCCAAGGGAGGTAAAGGGTAGAGTATTGACGTGGCAATGAAACACAAGACCCTTTTTAAAACCCTTTCTCTGGCACTGCTTGCACCGCTGTGCCTCGGGGCGTTGTATGCAGAAGACGATGCAGCCCCTGCGAAAGAAACAGCCAAGGCCTCAAAGAAAGCCAGACCCGGCAAGGAGAGCAAAGCCTCCCGGACAGAGGAAGAAGACACCAACTACATTGCAAGCAACATTCCCGCCTGGGGCAACCCGGAGGCAGCGCAGCGTTCGTTGTATACGGCGATTATGCGCGGATTAAAGGGGACCGACCCGGAGCAGGTGGCAAAGTTTGTTGAGAGCCCGAAAAACAGACTGCTGGTGGCGCAGTACATGCTGGCGCAGTATGATAAGATGACCCCGCCGGAAATGGCGCAGCAGGGCCGCAAGAAAGTCATGGACACCCTCGCCAGCCTGCCCGGCGAAATCGACGAGGACAACAAGAAAATGCGCACCCTGCGTGGCAAGGAACGCACTGCATTCATGGCAGCGCTCAAAGCCAAGAAAGAACTGCTCAAGAAATTGCAGGGCGAAATCAAGAACATGCCCTGGACGCTCAAGGAGCTCAACGCCCACCGGGATGGCCGCGTTGTCCTCAAACAAGTGACAGGCAATCTGGAATGGATGGAAAACATCTGTTTCTCCGGCCCCTGTGTAGCCCCGGGGCGCGCTCTTCACATCATTGCCGCCATTGCCAAAAAGCACCCCGATGTGTACAAGGACAAGGTGATGCGCGACATTGCCACCGCCGTCGGCATCGAGTTTGCCCGCTATAACTGGGATTTTGAGAAAGCCCTCATCCGCGCCGATTACTACATCGAAAAATGGAAAGAGGGGCGCTTGAACATCCTGTTTGATACGCTGCCAATGTATCTGCGCCGCATTGTCTGCGGCTGCAAGGGTGACCATATTGCCGGTGAACGCGTCAGCCTTGAATGGGCATTGGACAATGTACACGTGTCTGCAGAGCGCTATATGGGCGCACCGCACCGCAATGGCTACCGCCTGTTCAACCTGTATGGCGACAGCATCCACGGCAGCGATTACTACAAGCCGTGGGACCATGTCTATGGAGATAATTTCTTTGCCAAGTCGCTCTACGTAGGCTGCGTGTGCGGTGGCATCTCCCACTTCGGTGCCTTCTCTGCCGTGGCAAACGGCGTGCCGGCAATGACCTGCGGCGAGCCGGGGCACTGCGCCTATGTGCTCTGGAACAACGGCGAGTGGATGCCGGGCAACACCGTGAGCTGGGAACGCGGCCTGCATTGGCAGCCGGTGCTCAACATGTGGGGGGCTTTTTCTTCCCTGCATCTGGGGTCTGAGCTTTACACCAAACTCAACCAGGATACGCACGCTTCCAACGTCTACCGCGTGTTGGCCCACCATGCTGCCGCTACCCGCAAAGACAAGCAGGCTATCGCCTTCTTCAAGGATGCCACCAGCGCCCAGCCCATCAACATCCCCGCCTGGCAGGAGTACAACAACTACCTGAGCCAGTACAAGGGGGAAGACATGAAGCTGCTGAGCGACATGCAGGACAACCTGTGTTACTCCGTAGCCCCGCGCTATCCGGAGGTGGTTTCCGAATTCCTGGGTGCCTGGGTATACCCCAAGATGATGAATGCCAAGGTTCCGGCTTCGGAACTCATGACCCGTTTCCACGTATTCTGGAACAACGTGGAGAAAATGGGGCCGGAGCGTTGGCGCATCGAGAAGTTCGGACGCCGCCAGATTGAGCTGCTGGCCTACCAGCCCCCGCCTGATGGCAAGGAAATTCCGCCCCCTGCACCGGAACGCGCCCTGCCCGTGTTCAAAATGATGATGAACGATCTGGCTTCCAAGGCTGATTACGTACCCGTCATGATGGGCTGGGGTGAGGAAATAGGCAAAGGCCTGGGTGGTAAGTACGTGGCCGAATTCACCTCCTTGGGCAAGGAAATCGCCAGAACCGGCATTGGCGCCATGGGCGGCAGCGGCAACAGCGATGCTACCGGAACCATGATACTTGCAGCCGCAAAGTCCCAGGATATTGCCACCTTCCAGCGTCTGGGCTCCAACGCTGCAGACAAGGCAGACCCCGTCAATATGCCTGAGTTTGAGCATCTGCCCGGCAAACTGCTGTCAGAAGGCGGTCTGCTCATTACCAGCTCCACCTGCAGCCATGACTCCCCCATATCTCACTGGGGCGTGCTGAGAACCTCCGGCGGCCGTTTCCACACAGACAAGGACTCCGATGCCTGGGCCACGGTAATGCTGCCCAAACCCAGCTACGTGAACGGCGTCATCATCGTGACCAACGGCAGCAACCACCAGCGCCTCAACAATATGGTTGTGCAAGTGTCCAACGATGGGCGGAGCTGGCAGAATGCCAGTAAGAACTTAGGCGAATGTACGCAGCAGGTCATCAAGGTCGAATTCCCGGAAATGGGTGCCCGTTACGTGCGCATTCTGCGCAAGGGCGGACCGGATTTCTTCCACTTGTATGGCATCTTCTGCTACGGCCGCGACGGCGCATAACCCTAGTTTTTCCTGAAAGAGATATGAAGAAGACACTTTTCATGATGATGGCCGCCGCCTGCCTGCTGGCGCCTCTGCCTGGAGCCGCCGGCACGGTATACGAGAACTACGCCGAGGCCGCCAAGAACGCTACAGATGACGGCTACATGCTGGTGGTATATGCCAAGGGCTGGGACCGCTTCAGCGAGCCGTTCTGCAAGAAAATCATCGCTGCGCCTGAGATTCAGGAAGCAGCTGGTAAAGCCGCGCTGATACTGGCGCCTTTCTACCAGTATGCCACCAGCGAAGACAAAGCTGCTCAGGCTGCCGTGTGGGGAGACCTCAGGGAACCCAGTTCCACCTCCATGGAAACCTACCCCTGCATCCTCATGTACGATAAGAATGGCTTCCTGTATGGCCGCGTGCAAGGCACCAGCTTCCTCAAGGGCACCATGGCAGAAATCGGCGCTGAGGTAAAAGCGAAACTTGAAGCCAAGCACAAGCAGGAGGAGATTATGAGCAAGGCCGAGGCTGCCTCCGGGGTGGAAAAGGCCAGATTAATCGCAGATGCATGCGCGATTGAAGGCATCGAGCGCCCCAATGGCTACCGCGACATGGTGAAAATGGCAGACCCGAACGATGAGTCCGGCATGTGGCGCCGCCTGAACTTCGACTACTATGGCTTTTCACAGGCGTACTGCGCCAGTGCAAAGGATGGCGGCAAGGAGCTGGGCACAGAGGGCACCATCAGCGCCATGCAGGAGCTGCTTAAGGACCCCGCCTACACGGCTGAGCAGAAGCAGGCCATCTACGCCGTCATCATCGGCACACTGCGCCGCGGTGGTGGTTCATCCATCCAGGTGAAGAGCGCCGTCATGGAGATGAAAAAACTGGCACCGGAGTCCCACCTCGGCATTACGGCAGATCAGTACATCAAGCTCTACACTTCCGGAGACAGCAAGAAATAAGCTTCTGAATCCACTCTGGTATTTTATCCATACCCCGGTCTGCACCATGGACCGGGGTATATTGTTGCTCCTTACTTCGTCAGGGCCACGGCGCGTAGAAAGGCCGGGCAGAAGCGCCGCAGCAGGAAGAACAGGCTGCAGCATATCGCCAGAATCAGCAGCGGCATATACAGGCACTGGGCATTCGTGAACGCACCACCATACGAGCCGGTATACACCAGCCGCAACGCGTGCAGGACGATGTAATGCGTCACATAAACAAAGAACGCCGCCGGAGCCAGCGCCACTACGGCGCGGGTGAAACGCGGCAGGTACTGCTCACACAGCGCGCCGATGCCCATAGTGCAGCTCACCCCCAGAAGCACCAGGGCACTGCTCTGCACCGGCGGATAGAAGCCGAACAGATACACCAGCGGCAGCAAAATGAGCGCCGCCAGCACAGGCGCCCAGGCATAGCTGCGCACAAAGGCCGTAAAACGCGCAAAATCAGCATAGCGGCGCACCCAGAGCCCCAGGGAATAGAACCCCAGCGCCAGCACGCTTTCATACAGGCGGAAGGGCAGCCAGCCCACTTTCCAGGACTTATGGCTGGCGGCGGTCTCCGCATCGCGAGCGCAGAGCACATCGCTCCCCGCAAAGCAGAGCAACACCAGCACCAGCAGTACCTTGCCCGGCAGCCGCTGCAGCAGCGGGCTGAACAGGGCCAGCAGAATCAGCGTACGGAGGAACCACAGGGGTACATTGTCAAAATCCCAGTAACACCAGTTCAGCAACCCCATTTCGCGGGGAATGAGCTCCCACTTGAACCAGGAGAAATTCCCGGCCATGGTCTGGCTCCAGTGCATCATGGGCTGCAGCAGCAGAATGGAGGCCACCGCCGTCCAGAAAATAAAGGGCACCAGCAACGCACGCGCGCGTTTCCAGTCCAGCCATTGCCCGGCTGCGGCCTTGTGGGTGAAATACCCCGCAGCCAGGAAGAAAAAGAAAATCAGGCTGCGGTAATTGAACAGGTCAATGATGTAGTTGAAGCTGCCATAGGGACGGTCCACATGGCGCAACACCACGAAGAATGCCGTCCACACGCGGCAGAAATCAATCCATTGAATGCGTGCAGACGGCATATACTTTGCTGAGGTTTTCTTAATCAGGACTGGGCAGCATCATCCTCATCATCCATGGCCTCCAGCGCGCGGCGCATGCGGCGGGTCAGGAAGGGGCGCACCACCAACCCATAGCCCAGGTAGCACACAAACACGAAGGCAGGCGCAATCCACGGGAAGAAGATGAAGGCACAGATAACCACCACCGCCATGAGAATAGCCATAGCCGTGCCGCGTTTCTCAAAGTTCACATGCTTGAAGCTGGGGTAGATGACGCGGCTCATCATCAGGATGGCCACCACGGCCATGACCGCCGCCATCACATACTGCCACACCGGGGGAATGATGAGGTTGCGGTTAGAGGTCACATCGATAACCAGGTACATGGTGCTCACCACTGCACCGGCAGCCATGGGCACCGGAAGACCCACAAAGTCCATGCTCTGGTTCGGCTTCTTGGGGGCAGCGGCCATGCAGTTGAAACGAGCCAGGCGCAGCGCTGCGCACAGCAGATACAACACCGCAATGGCCCAGCCCAGGTAGGGCACTTCCAGATTAAACAGCACGGCCTGCGCCAGCAGCATGGCCGGGGCAATACCGAAGGACACCACGTCCGCAATGGAATCGAACTCACGGCCGAAGGGGCCATCGCTCTTGCACATGCGGGCTACGCGGCCATCCAGCAGGTCAAAGATGCAGGCGGCAAAGATGAGGTAGGTGGCATTCTGGTAATGCACAAAGGCCTCTTCTGTGCCGGACGGGAACTTCATACCCTCAAAAATGGTGAGGATGGCGAAGAAACCGCACAGCAGGTTACCGGCTGTCAGCAGGTTGGGCAACACGGGGATTTTAGGTTCATCCGGGTATACCGGGGGCTGGGGAGTAGACATATAATTGAGTTTCTATTGGTTGGTTGTAAGTTTATGTATCTTTTCAGGAGAGAGTCTTGGCCGCCTCTGCCAGCAGGGCATCCTTGGCGCTGCGGTCCTTGCCGGAGCCGCGGGCCATATCTGCCTTGCCGCCACCCTTGCCGCCCACGATGGGGGCCAGCGCGCGGATAAGGTCGCCTGCCTTCAGACCAGCAGCCTGTGCGGCCTCGCCACAGTAGGCACCCAGGGAAAGGCTGGAACCGTCATCGCACACCAGGAAGGCAGCTGCGGCATAGTGGCGCTTCTTGAGGCCGTTGAACAGCTCGGTGAGCAATTCATTGCCACCTTCGGCGCAGACCACCACATTACCACCGGTCAGCTTCTCCGCCAGCAGCGCATCCGCCGCACCGGCAGCAGCAGCAACCTGTGCCTTCTTGAGCTGCTTCTCTGCCTCGATAGCGGCTTCCTTGAGCTTGTCGCAATAGGCATTGTAGTCATCCAGCAGCGCATTGATGGTGGCGATATCCTTCGCCTCGCGCAGCTTCAGACCAGGCTTGGCATCGCTGGTGGGCACTGCCACGGTGGGCTGTCCCAGGCCTGCAAGTCTGCCGTTGGCCTCGGTCAATTTATCAAGCATCTCCTTGGCTTCCGGCACACGGGCAGACACCATTTCCATGACCGCAGCATAGCCAGCCGCACCGGTGGCAGCCTCAATACGGCGCACGCCGCTGGCAATGGCACCTTCGCTCTTAATCTTGAAGAATCCGATCTGGCCCGTCGTGGCGGCATGCGTACCGCCACAAAGTTCCATGGATACACCGTTGAAGTTACCGGCCTCGCCACCCATCTGCACCAGACGCACCACATCGCCGTACTTATCGCCGAAGAACTGGCAGATTTCCGGGTGCTTCTTGATTTCAGTCATCGGGTATTCATTGCAGACCACAGGCAGATTCTCGGCAATCCACTGGTTCACCAGCACCTCCACGCGGCGCAAGTCAGCCTTGGAAATGGCGCCACTGTTCACATCGAATCGCAAGCGGTCGGCATCCACCAGAGAGCCCTGCTGGGCAATATCCTCGCTCACCAGGGTACGCAGCGCCTTGTGCAGCAGGTGCGTGGCGCTGTGGTGGGATTCCAGGGCGCGGCGGCGCTCCACATCCAACTGCAGCTCCACGGTATCCCCCACGGCGGGGGTCACACCATCTGCCACAGAGATGAGGTGGGCACGGGCCTGCCCGATCTGCTGCACACCAATCACGGGGCAGCTGTCGCCACCCAGGGAAAGCGTGCCGCCATCGCTCATCTGACCACCCATTTCAGCATAGAACGGGGTCTTGTCGGTAATCACGAAAAGAATACCCTCTGCCTCGTGCACCTCGGTCACGGTGGCAGTGGTGGCATCCTCGGTGTAGCCGGTGAACTCTGTCACCTGTTCGGTCTTGAGGTCGAGAGCGCGCACCACCTGCTTCTTCTGGGCAGCCTTGGCGCGCTGGCGCTGCTCTTCCATGAGGGCATCAAAGCGCTCGGTGTCCACCTCCAGCCCGCGCTCACGAGCCATAAGGGCGGTCAGGTCAATCGGGAAGCCGTAGGTATCATACAGCTTGAAGGCAAAATCACCGGAAACCTTGCCGCTGGCGGCCACTTCCTTATCAAAGAGCTCCAACCCGCGGTCCAGCGTTTCGTTGAAACTGGTCTCCTCACGCAGCAGCACTTCCTTGATGGTGTTCTTGCGGCCAGGCAGCTCCGGGAACACACGGCCCATTTCTGCGGCCAGGGTATCCACCAGTTCACTCAGGAAAGGCTTTTCAAGCCCCAGCGTGCGGCCATAGCGCACGGCGCGGCGCAGGATGCGGCGCAGCACATAGTTGCAGCCGTTGTTGCCCGGCAGAATACCGTCGGCAATCGAGAAGCTCAGTGTGCGGATGTGGTCGGCAATCACGCGGAAGGCAATGCTTTCGCGCAGCGTTTCCTTCTGCTCCGGCGCGGCGTCCTGCGGGTAGATATCCACATACTTACGACCGGAAATCTCCTCAATGCGGCTGAAAATCGGGCGGAATACGTCCGTGCTGTAGTTGGAAACGCGGCGGGAGAAATCCGTAAAGCCATTGGTGCACTGAATCATGGCGCAGGCGCGTTCAAAGCCCATGCCGGTGTCCACGTGGCAGGCAGGCAGCGGGCGGAAAGTGCCATCGCTTTCTGCATTGTACTGAATGAATACGAGATTCCAGATTTCGATGCACTTGTCGCTGTCGCCATTCACCAGACGGCCCTGGGTATCGCCCTCGGGGGTCAGGTCCACGTGCAGCTCAGAGCAGGGACCGCAGGGGCCGGTCTCGCCCATCATCCAGAAGTTGTCCTTCACCCCGCCGTTCACCACATGCACCTTGGGGTCCATTCCCTTGGCCGCAAAGAGAGCAGCCCAGGTATCGTATGCCTCCTGGTCGAACTCACCGGGGTCGCCCTTCTCCTTGTTGGGGGCGTATACGGTGGCGTACAGACGCTCCACGGGGAATCCCCAGCGCTCTACGATAAGCTCCCAGGCCCAGGCAATGGCCTCTTTCTTGAAATAATCACCAAAGGACCAGTTGCCCAGCATTTCGATGAAGGTGTGGTGGTAGGAATCCTGGCCCACATCCTCCAGG
>JAFYRS010000153.1 GCA_017546845.1 Akkermansia sp. | reverse complement strand
TGTGCCCGATTTCCAGTTGCAACTCCGCAAAACTGCGGAAGTGGCTCAGGTGGTAGCTCGCAAAGGTATGCCGCAGGGCATCCTGCGGCCAGTGCCGGGCAGGGGAGTCCCATCCCGCCGTCCGGCGAAGCTCCCGCCAGTGGTGCAGCCAGTTGCGCGGGCATATCGTTTCATTTTCTGCGCGTTTGTGTCTCCTCAGAATCCGCAGCAGCGGCCTGTGAATCGTCACCCGCCGTGCGCCGCCAGTCTTGCTGTGCTGCGGCAGAATATAGATAGCCTGTGCCTGCAAATCCACCTGTGCCCAGGTCAGCCGCGCCACCTCATGCGGGCGGATGCCCGCGTAGAGCATCATGCCCACCGCCGCTGCGCAGCTGCCGCCCTGGTAGGCCTCTGCCGTGGTGGTCAGCTGCTCAATCTCCTGCGGCGTCAGAACCGGCACGGGCTGCTCCACCACCCGCGGCGCTTCTACTTTGGAAACCGGGTTCGCATCGCACCAGCCCCGCTTCATGGCGGTGGAAAATACGCCGCTGAGAATCAACCTCGCCTTCTGCCGCTGCCGGGGCGTATCAAAGGCGGTTTCAATGTATTCCGCACACTCCTGCGGAGTGATGCTGCGCACCCGCCGCCGTGCCAGCCCGGCACAGCGCTTCATGAAGCGCCGGGTAAAATAACGGAAATCATACACCGTCCGCGTCCTCCTGTCCTTCCGCGCCTCCAGCGCTGCGGCCACTGCCCGCTCAAAACTCACCGTCTTCTCCTGCTGCCGCAGTGCTTCTGCCCCCGCTGCCAGGCAGCGTCTGGCTCGTTTTACTCTGCCTTGCCCGGCGGAAAGTACCTCCTTAGCCAGAATAGCTGCTTCCAATACATCAATTCCGGTGCTGGCTAACACCTCCAATGCTGCTTTAGACTTTTGTTTCATATGGCTCGCTTTCGGAATTCGTAAGTCAAGCACATAAACTGTTTTATTTCGAGAAAATTGTGATACCCGGTGCATCGTTTCGTAAGGCTGTATATTTTTGCGCAGGAAGTTGTTATTATCTCTGCGTCAAGAGTAAATTAAATACAACCTTACGAATTCCGAAAGCGTATGGTAGCGGGCACGTATGAAACTTCATCTCCCCCGTCTGCTTGCCGCTGCAGTGCTGGCTTCCCTGGTAGCCGTTCCCGCATATACCGCTGAAATACCAGATGAGTATAAGGATAACACCGTTCCGGTCTGGGATGCTGACTATCTGGCAGATTACGCCTCCAATGCCTCAACTGATTACATCGCCTTCCTCCTGGGTATGGATATAGAGGTGCCCTCTGATATAAGTCTGGATGGCGGCAACCTGTATTTTACTTCTCGCAATGCCCAGCTCCCGGTCTCGCTTGACTTTACCGGTAGTGATTCTTCTGCGCTGAAATATCTGGAATCACTGGTATTCGATACATTGTCCGGTCTTTCCTTTACCAACTACAAGGATAGCGCTATTTATACTTACGGCAACCTGGTTATCCAGAATGTGACTGATGGAGTGGAGGATTCTGACAATCCGGATGTGCTTTTCACGGGGAACACTGGTTACTACGGCGGCGCGATTTATGCTTATAGTGGCGATGTAAGCATCACCGGGAATGGAGATGTGACTTTCACGGGGAACACGGCCTCTTCCTGCGGCGGCGCGATTTATGCTAAAGGTGATGTAAGCATCAGCGGGAATGGAGATGTGACTTTCTCGGGGAACACTGCTTCCCCCTACTTCGACTCCTTCGGCGGCGCGATTTATGCTGATGGTGGTGTAAGCATCACCGGGAATGGAGATGTGCTTTTCACGGGGAACACTGCTTCCTCCTCCTACTTCGACTCCTTCGGCGGCGCGATTTATGCTGATGGTGGTGTAAGCATCACCGGGAATGGAGATGTGACTTTCACGGGGAACACCGCCACAGCCTTCCGCGTCTCCGAGTACGAATCATCACCCGGTGCTAGACAAAGGGATGAGATGCCTCTCGCTCTCCCCACCTCCTACGGCGGGGCGATTTATGCTCGTAGTGGAGGAGTAAGCATCACCGGGAATGGAGATGTGACTTTCACGGGGAACACGGCTTCTTCCTCCTCCATCGCCTACGGCGGCGCGATTTATGCTTCTAGTGTAAGCATCACCGGGAATGGAGATGTGACCTTCTCTGGGAATTCCACTGCCGCCACCACCATTGACTCCTCCGCCGCTGAATCCTATGGTGGCGCAATTTATGCAACTGGAGGTGTAAGCATCATCGGGAATGGAGATGTGACCTTCTCTGGGAATTCCACTACCACCACCGCCATCGACTCCTCCGCCGCTGAATCCTATGGTGGCGCAATTTATGCAACTGGTGGAGATGTGTGCATCATGGGGAATGAGACCGTACGCTTCGAGAAAAACTATGAGGTAGACGGTTCAACTTACCACTTGCGCAGTATATATGCTTATAGGTGGTTGAAACTTTCTGCTAAGACAGGTGGGAATATCACATTCTATGACTCGGTCAACGCTGGTAGAACCTCGCTGAATGCCGACTACACCGATGCCGATGGAAACACCCAGCAGGCAAAGGGTGATATCATCTTCAGCGGGCTGCATACCAAGACCCACCTGGATTCCATTCTGGAGGCAAACAACGAAGGTCGCGTGGCGACGGATACGGAAATCCTGAATTCGCGCACCAGTACCTTGGGAGCTTCGACTCTGTATGGTGGTACACTGCAAGTAGTGGATGGTGCTGTCCTGAACACCACAAGCCTGAGCGCTGTGGCTGGCAGCAGTGCCAATGTTCTTCTGCGCGATGCGGGGTTGAATGGCGCTATCAGCTTTGGGACAGGCACCAGCCTTGAACTGCAGGGGACGAATACCACCACGGGTTCGCTGACTCTGGGGGATGCGGTATCACTGACGGTGACTCTGGACAACAGCCACCTGGAGACCGCTGCCCTGACGCTGACGGGCAGTGTGAGCACGGGAACGCTGAGCCTGAACCTGAATGTGGACGAAGAACGGGCTGCAGGGATGTACCGCATATTTTCTGCCGGCAGCCTGGCTACGGAAGCGGCCTGGACCGCGGAGAAGGTGAGTGTTCAGGGCAGCGGTGCTGCCGCCGGCGTTACCTTTGGGGATCTGATGTGGCAGGATGGTACGCTGTATTATGCCGCTTCTCCGGTGTGGAGTAATCACAGCGGCAGCGGTATCTGGAGCAGCACGGATACCAACTGGAACAACGGCTCTGCCTTCCGCGCCGGGCAGGATGTCATCTTCATGGACCGCGGAGCGGGCGAGGTGCAGCTGGTGGGTGAACTGTCCCCGGCTTCCATTCATGTGAATAATACCGCGGGGAATGATTATGCCTTTACCGGGAGTGGTAAGCTGGGCGGCAATACCACACTGACCAAGACTGGTGCGGGTGAGCTGACCATTGCCACGGCCAATGATTACACCGGCACAACTGCACTGCTGGAAGGTACGTTGAATGTACACAACAGCACCGCCCTGGGCGCTACGGCTACGGGCGAGGCCGCTCTCACAACCGCCGCCGGAACCACGCTGAAGGTGGATAATAACAGCCATCTGGTGCTGGCCGGAAGCGGCAACAGCCTGGCCGGTGCAGTGGAAGTGGCAAACGGCTCAACGATGGAGATGAAGGGGGGATGTTACGCCGCCTCGTCCTCCATGGTGAATGGCACGCTGGTCCTCAGCGGCACGACTGCCTCCACGGGAACGACTACCGTGAATGGTACGCTGGCCCTCACCGACACGACAGCCTTCATGGGAACTGCCACTGTGAATGGTACGCTGGCCTTTACCGGCACAACCGCCTCTACAGAAGAACTGAGCGGCAGTGGTACGGTGCAGGCAACGGACAGCCAGGTGACAGTCGGAAAAATCAGCCGCTTTACCGGTAATCTGCAGGTGGAGGGCAAGGAAGCGGGCCTGAGCATCGGTGCAAACAATTATACAGGTGCAGGCACGCTGAGCGTTGCTGGTGGCACGCTGACCTTCGGCGCAACGGCTAACATCACACTGAATGCGGGTGGCCAGCTGCTGCTGAAATCCTGGGATGACGCCGTGGCCGGTGTGACGGCCAACAATATCACGGTGGTCGCCGGTGCCACGCTGGCCGCGAAGGCCGGAGTTGCTGCACTGGGCGATATGCCGGAAATCAGCAACCACGAACTCTCCGTTGCGTTGAATTGTTCCCGCCTGACGCTGGAAGCCGGCGCAACGCTGGATGCAGAAGGTGCTTGCTTCGATTTGAATAACGGCATGCTTACCCTTGCGGTGACCCCCGATTCTGCGGAGAAGATAGAGCTGGTGCTGGCCGGGAACGCTGTGTACACGGGCAGTGAGCAGGTTGTTCTGTTCCTGAACGTAGGGAAGGCTGTTTTCACGTATGGTGAGGCTGGTACGACCAGCGGTTCATTGAAGATGCTGGATGCGGCCGATTACTTCTCCGGGGCGGGAATTAACGAAGCCACCCAGCTGGTCTATGACCAGGGCAGCGGCACGGTATACCTGCAGGGAGTGGTGACGATTCCCGAGCCGACAACGGCAACGCTTAGTTTGCTGGCTTTGGCGGCATTAGCAATGCGCCGCCGGAGAAAATAAGCAAGGCTCAATATAAAGTGGTGGGCGTCCCGCCACGGCGACCTGTGTGGGCGTATCGCAGAGAAGCCCCAAGTAAGCAGCCCGCAGGGCTGACACGAAGCCGGGAACCCACCCGAGAAGGCTGCCCTGTCTCGGCGTAGCGGAAAATCTATAAACAGCTGGTTCCATGATGGAATCAGCTGTTTCTGGGTGGCGTTTTCTGCTGAGCAATGGGCATGCTGCTTCCCAATGATTGGGGAGCCATAATACCGGAGGCTTCAGGAGAACGAAATCCTTGCCCTGGCGGGCAAGGACGAAATCCAGCGGAGCTGGACGATATCTGCGGCGTTGCCGCAGACGATATCCTCCCGTTGGTTGGACTGGGGTGATGCTGACCTGGTGCACATGTGTCCCAAAGATTATGGAAAAACGGTTCTAAATAACATAAAGGCATAGTGTTCTGTGCGAAAATTCGTAGTAGGGTATCACCCGCCTCACCATCGGCAGAAAGTATCCATTCGTGGCTCTGTCGGCGTAAGCCGCTAACTTTCAATTCGTAAATCGTAAATTGTCAATCGTAAATCCACGTGTCCCAAATCTTTGGGACACGTATGG
>JAFYRS010000152.1 GCA_017546845.1 Akkermansia sp. | reverse complement strand
CTCCCGATGTGGCGGCCAAATGGGTGTCCCTTTACTATGGCGGTATTATGCTGGGTCGGGTTGTTTCCGGCTTCGTTTCCATGAAGCTCAGCGACAACAGTCTGATTAAAGGCGGCATGGCCATTGCCGCGCTGGGCTCAGACACTGGTGGCTCCATCCGCCAGCCGGCCTCCCACTGCGGCGTTGTCGGCATCAAGCCCACCTACGGCCGCGTTTCGCGCTATGGTCTGGTAGCCTTCGCCTCCTCGCTGGATCAGATCGGGCCCATCACCCAGAACGTGGAAGACGCAGCCACCATCCTGAATGCCATCTGCGGACACGATGCCAAAGACTCCACCTCCTCCACCCAGCCGGTGGAAGACTTCACCGCCGGTCTTGGCAAGGACATCAAGGGGCTCCGCATCGGCCTGCCCAAGGAGTATCTCTCCAGCGGCAACAGCCCTGAAGTAGCCGCCGCCCTGCAGCAGAGCATGCAGAAACTCACCGAACTCGGCGCGGAAATCGTCGAAATCTCTCTGCCGCATGCAGAAGCCGTGGTGGCAGCCTACTACATCATCGCCTGCGCAGAAGCCTCCTCCAACCTCTCCCGGTTCGATGGCATCCGCTACGGCTACCGAGCCGCCGGCACCAATGGGCTGGATGACCTCTACAGCAAGACCCGCGAGACCGGATTCGGGCCGGAAGTCAAGCGCCGCATCATCCTGGGCACCTATGTGCTTTCCAGCGGCTTCTACGATGCCTACTACGCCAAGGCTCAGAAAGTGCGTTCCCTGGTAGCCAGCGATTTCTCTGCCGCATTTGAAAAAGTCGACCTCATCGTCGGCCCCGTGGCTCCCACCAGCGCCCCGCTCCTGCACGATGACAGCATGACCCCGCTGCAAACCTACCTGGCCGACATCTACACCATCCCGGCCAACCTGGCAGGCCTGCCCGGCATCTCCATCCCCTGCCCCGTAGCAGAGGGGCAGCACCCGGTCGGCATCCAGCTGCTCGCGCCGCACTTTGCCGAAACCCGCCTGCTGCAGGCCGCCGCCGCGCTTGAAAAAGCCTTCACCTGATATGGAGACACCCGTTTACCTCAGCATCGCCGGGTCAGACTGCTCTGCAGGCGCCGGATTACAGGCTGATTTGAAAACCGGCTTTGCCCTCGGTTGCTACCCCCTCACCGCCGTCACCTGCGTGGTGAGCGAAGTACCCGGTCTGGTAGAAGGCATCGTTGCCATGGAGCCGGAGTTCGTGGCCTCCCAGGTAGACATCTGTCTGCGGAGCTTCCCGGTGCGCGCCATCAAGACCGGCATGCTCTATTCCCCGGAAATCGTGCGCGCCACCGTGGCCGCACTCAAGAATTTCGGCGGCCCCATCGTCGTTGACCCGGTCATGATAGCCACCGCTGGCGAAGCCCTCATCCTGCAGGAATCCATTGCGGTATACGAACAGGAGCTCATCCCCCGCACAACTCTGCTCACGCCCAATGGCGACGAGCTGGCCAAGCTGGCAGGCTGTGCCCCCATCACCACTGTGGAAGAACTGGAAGCAGCGGCCAACACCCTCTGCGCCCGCTACAACTGTGCCATCCTCGCCAAAGGCGGCCACGTGGGCGGCAGCACCTGCACCGATATCCTCGTGCAGCCCGGCAAGCCCACGCTGCGCTGGAGCCACCCGCGCACCGAAGGCATCTCCACCCACGGTACCGGCTGCACCCTTTCCAGCGCCATTGCCGCATTCCTGGCCAAAGGCCAGCCGCTGGAGCAGGCCGTGGAAAACGGGCTCAGCTACATTGCCAACGCCATTGCCACCTCCCACAAACTGGGGCAGCAATATGCTGTGAATCACAGCATCTGAACATCTGCTGCAATCTGCGCCCGCAGCTCCTCCACCGAAGCAAACCGGCGCTCCGGGCGCAGGAAGCGCCACAGTTCCACCAGCAGGCAGCGGCCATACAAATCCCCCTGCCAGTTAAGCAGGTGAGTCTCCAGCCGCACCACCTTCTGCGCCTCCACAATCGTGGGGCGCAGCCCCAGATTCGCAATACCGCGGCAGGTTACCCCATCCACTGACACCGAAACCTCATACACCCCGGCGGGCGGCAGCACCGCCTGCGGATGCACCGTGATATTCGCCGTGGGAAATCCCAGCTGGCGGGCAAGCCTCTGCCCCGGCTCCACCACCCCGGCAATAGTGAACGCATGCCCGAGCATCGCCTCCGCCCGTGGTAAATCCCCCGCCTGCAGCAACTCGCGTATACGGGTGGAGCAAATATTCTCTCCCTCCAGCTCTGCCATATCCTGCACGCAGGCATTCAAGCCGTATTCCGCACAATACGCCTCCACAAAAGCAGCATCCCCGGTACCTCCACGGCCAAAACGCCAGTTGCGCCCCACAGAAATACCAGCCATCGGGCAACTCCCCCGCAGAGCATCCAGAAACGCCCGCGGCTCCAGCGCCGCCAGCTCCCGGGTAAAGGGCAATTCCAGAAGCACATCCACCCCAAGAGCCTCCAGCAGCGCATGCTTCTGCTCCGGCAACGGCGTAATCAGGCGCGGCTGCCTATCCGGCGCCAGAAGCGCCAGCGGATGTTCCGCAAAGGTCAGCACCCCGCGCAGCGCACCCGGCGTGGCGGCAGATGCAATCACCTTGCAATGCCCACGGTGCACCCCATCAAAAAAACCGAGAGCCCAGTGAACCGACTGGTTCAGAGCTGCCAGTTCATGCATGGAATGCACAATCCTCATCACACCCGGTCAGCAAGCACCTTTTCCACCGGCAGCAGACGCGCCAATAACTCCTCACGGCTGGCGGCCTTAAGCGTCGGCACATCCACCGCCTCTGCAATATCAAAATGCCCGCTGCGGATACGGCGCAGCGCCGTCAGATGCGCGCCACAGCCCAGAAACTGCCCGATATCATGCGCATAAGTGCGCACATAAAAGCCCTTCGTACAGTGCACGCGGAAATCCACCTCTGCCGCATCCAGGTCAATCCGGGTAATCTCATAATCCAGCACCGCCACATGGCGGGCCTTGCGCTCTACCTCCTTCCCCTTGCGCGCCAGCTTGTAGCAAGGCACGCCGTTAATCTTCACCGCTGAATACATAGGCGGCACCTGGTCAAATTCGCCGTGGTAATGAGCAAAAGCCGCGCGTATGGCTTCCTCCGTGATACCATCCGTCGGTTTCACCGCCACCACCTCGCCATCGGCATCCTGGCTGTTGGTCTCCACCCCCAGCTTCATGGTGGCCGTGTACACCTTATCCTCGCACATCAGCAAATCCTGCATCTTTGTAGCCTTACCAATCACCACAATCAGCATGCCCGTGGCCATGGGATCCAGCGTACCACAATGCCCCACCTTCTTCGTCTGCAGAATACGGCGGCACAGCGCCACGGCATTGTGCGAAGTAAAGCCCGGGTCCTTATCCACCAGCAGCACCCCGCTGGGTTGTTCCACCTCACTCATACCGCCAGCTCCTTTCTGATAGCATTAAGAACCTGCTCGCGGCAAGCAGCCAACTCACCGCGCATGCGGATACCGGAGGCCATGGCATGTCCGCCACCGCCGAACTGCGCCGCAATAGTTGCCACGCTGATGGACGGGTCCTTACTGCGCAGAGACATACGGATGCGCCCATCCTCCAGGTCTTCGAAAATCACCGCTACCTTCACCCCCTGCAGCACGCGCACCACATCCACCAGGTCCTTGGTATCCTCCAGAGTCACCCCCAGCTCCGCCTTGCGACCAGCAGGCATGGAATAATGAGCCAGCTGGCCCACAGCCTCCACCACCATGTGGTTAAGCACCTCACGCTGCATCAGCAGCGAGGTATACGGCACCTCCTGGTATACGCGGCGGTTCACATCCGCCACATCCACCCCGGCAGCCAGCAGCTCACCAGCTGCATGCATCACCTCCGGCGTGGTGCTGCCGTATTGGAAAGAGCCCGTATCCGTGCTGATGCCCACATACAACGCATCCGCCATCGGCTTCGTCAGTTTCACCCCCCAGGCCTTCAGCATATTGAAGAGCACATAGGCACAGGCCGCGGTCTCCGGCTCAATCACATGCAGGTGGCCGTAGCGCGTATTCGTGCCGTGGTGGTCAATATTCACAATTAGCGGAAAATCTGCCAACAGCTGCTGTGTGCGGTCTCCCAGACGTTTCCAATCGCCCGTATCCACACAAATCAGCATCTCCACATCCGCCGGTACCGCGTCCGGCAACGGCTGAATCAGCTCCGCTCCCCCCAGAAACGCATAGCGGGCGGGCACCCCGTCCTCATTCCACATATAAACCTTTTTCCCCAGCGCCTGCAAGGCCAGCCCCAATGCAAGAGTGGAGCCGATGGCATCGCCATCCGGGCGGAAATGAGAAGTTACAGCAATCGTGCTGCACTGCTGAATACGGGAGTAGAGTTGCTCGTACATGCGGCCTTATAATAGCCTGTTTTGCCGCACGGGTCAATAGTATTCACCGCCACGGTTTCGCCTGCAGCAGAGCCATGGTGCGGGGCAGCACCCGCGAAAGCCCCATGGCCAGCAGCACCAGCAGCGGCAGGACCAGCAGCGGCACCCAGATATTCCAGCCCCACCGCAATTCCTTCCACTGGTACAGCGGCGCCAGCAGATACGAATGTCCGGCGTAGATGAACAGCATCCACCGCCCGCACCCTGCCAGCTTCGCCGCCACACGGGGCAGCGCCCTGGCCATCAATACGCTCACCAGCAGAAAAGCTGCCATGAACGCCAGATTCCACAGCGGCAGGTTGCAATGCCGCCACGAAACATCGGCAAAGTCGGCATATTCCTCCAGCACCTCCGGCTGCAGGAACACCCCCAGCACCACCAGCGCCAGAATCCACCAGTTTTTCTCCATGTACGCCCGCACTGTTGCCAGCGGCGCGGCTTTGGCGGCAAAACCCAGCAGAAAAATCCACAGATAATCAAAGCGCACACTCAGGTGCTGCGAGGGAGCAGTCGTGTAACTGCACAGCGCCAGAAACACCACCAGCACCCAGGCATAGCGCGGCAGGAGGCGCAGCGCCAGCAGCCCCGCAGCCACCAGCTGGTAGGCCACCAGCGTCTTCAGAAACCAGAGCGGCGTATTGTAAGCCGCCACCTGCCAGCCCACCACACGCTGCCACTCAATATCCACGTATGGCTTTACCACCAGCAGAAACACCACACTGACCAGCGACCACGCCGCCCATGCCAGCGCCAGCCGCCCGGTGCGGCGCAGCACCTTACCCGCTGATGCCGGGAGAAAATACCCCGCCAGCAGGAAAAAGAGGGCAATGGCACCACCCACCACCTTCCCCGTCCACACCGGGGCGGCAGCCGCATGCAGCCAGATAATGAAGAACATGGCCAGCGTGCGGGCGCAATCCACCCATTCCGCTCTGTCCGGGCTTCCGCTCATCTGCTCACATTGCGAATCAGCGCGCAGGTCAGCGCAATGCAGGCCTCCAGGTCACGGTCATCCAGAATCCCGTTGTGCGAGTGAATATAACGCACCGGCACCCCGAAGACAATGGCCGGGCAGCCATACCAATGCGGGTAGCTCGCGGCGGCATCCGTGCCACCCGTGCGGCGCACCGTGGGCTGGCAGGCAATACCCTCGCGTTCCGCCAGCTCCAGCACCGTATCAGCCAGCGCCGGGGGGGTGATGTTGGTCGGGTCGAACAAGCGCACCTGCACCCCCTTGCCCAGCACGCCCTGGCGGCAGATTCCGCTCTGGCCGAAGGTATCATCTGCCGGCGGGCCTTCCAGGACAATAGCGAGGTCAGGCGTCTGCTCCAGCGCGCGGGCCCCGCGGGTACCCACCTCCTCCTGCACCGTGCCGATGGCCTGGAGCGTGCACTCCAGCTGCTCGCCAGCCAGGCGGCGCATCACCTCAATCATGCAGTAGACCCCGACCCGGTTATCAAAGGCCTTGCCCATCCAGCGGTGGGGAATCTCCAGCGGCTGCAGCGCCACATCCGGCGTCACGGCGCAGCCGATGCGTATACCGCAGGCTGCCACTTCCTCTGCGCTGGAAGCGCCAATATCAATGAAAAGCGATTCGGTATCCATCACCTGCCGGCGCTGCCCCTCCGGCAGCAAATGCGGCGGGCGCGTGCCAATCTGCCCCGGAATGCGGCGGCCATCACGCGTATGCACCAGCACCCGCTGGCTCGGCAGCGTATGGTTCCACCAGCCGCCCAGCGGCACAATCAGCAGGAAACCATCCGGCGTAATCCCCTGCACCATGAACCCGATTTCATCCATGTGCGCCAGCAGCGCCACCACAGGTCCCTCTGCACTCCCCTTCATCTGGCACACCAGGTTTCCCGCCACCGTTTCCGTTATATCGCAGCAATCCTGCAATTCACCGGCTATGAGTGCACGCACATCGCCCTCAAAACCGGAAACACCGGCTGCATTGCTGCAGCGTTCAAGCAAATCTCTGTTCAGCATGCGCCTACTCTACACCCAATCTCCACCTGGGGCAAGCCGAATCTGGCAAAGCGCAGCACGAGAAAGCATAAGCTGCCCTGATTCTCAATTGACACCCTATGCAGCGAAGTGTATTATCACCGCCAGACATGAATACCTACAAAATTGCAGTTCTGGCGGGCGATGGTATCGGCCCGGAGGTTATGGCCGAAGCACTCCGCGTGCTGGATGCCGTGGAAAAGAAGTTCGGCTTCACCACCGAGCGCACCGAATGCTATGTAGGCGGCGCCGGCATCGATAACTGCGGCAAGGCTCTGCCGACCGAGACTCTGGCCGCCTGTGAGGCGGCAGATGCCATCCTCTTCGGCTCTGTGGGTGGCCCGAAGTGGGACACCCTGCCCCCGGATGAACGCCCGGAACGCGGCGCCCTGCTTCCGCTCAGAAAGCACTTCTCCCTCTTTGCCAACCTGCGTCCCGGCATCTGCCTGCCGGAGCTGGTGGATGCCTCCCCCGTCAAGAACAGCCTCATCCCCGGCGGGTTTGATATCCTCTGCGTGCGAGAGCTCACCGGCGGCATGTACTTCGGTGAACCCAAGTTCTACGGCGAACGCGATGGCGAAATCATCGGGCTCGACACCCTCATCTACAAGAAGAGCGAGGTGGAGCGCATTGCCCGCGTGGCTTTCGAGGCCGCCCGCGGCCGCAGCAAGAAGCTCTGCAGCGTGGATAAGGCCAATGTACTGGCTTCCTCAGTCATGTGGCGCGAGGTCATGAACACCATTGCCGCCGAATACCCGGATGTGGAACTCACCCACATGTATGTAGACAACGCCGCCATGCAGCTGGTGCGCAACCCGAAGCAGTTCGACGTCATGGTGACCGAAAACACTTTCGGCGATATCCTGACCGATGAAATGGCCATTGTCTGCGGTTCACTCGGCATGCTCCCCAGCGCCTCCCTCAGCCACGGCAGCAACACCTTCTTCGGGCTCTACGAACCCTCCGGCGGCTCTGCCCCCGACATCGCCGGCAAGGGCATTGCCAACCCCATTGCCCAGATTCTTTCCATGGGCATGCTCCTGCGCTACACCTGCAAGGAAACCGCCGCTGCCGATGCCGTGGACGCCGCCGTACGCAAGGTGATTGCCGCAGGCTACCGCACCGGCGACCTCGCCACCGGCGCCGAAGGCGAAATCCGCGTCGGCACCCGCGGCATGGGTGATGCTGTCATCGCGGCTCTGCAATAAAATAAATTATTTTTCAACAAATCGCAGATTTTTCTTGTAATCGTTCTAAAATAGGATATACTACGGCCATGACAACGATTGACAACCTCAAGACCGCCATTACCGGCGAAAGTACCGCAAGCGCCAAGTACGCAGCTTATGCCACCCGCGCCGCCCAGGAGGGCTATCCTCTCATTGAGAAGCTCTTTGCCGCCGCCAGCCGCGCCGAGCGCATCCACGCCACCAACCACAACAAGGTGCTGGTGAAGCTGGGCGAGCAGCCCATTGACCTGGAGATGCACATCGAGGTAGGCAACACCATCGAGAACCTGAAGGCCGCCATTGCCGGTGAGACCTACGAGTTCACCGACATGTACCCGCCCATGATTGCCCAGGCTCAGGAAGAAGGCATTTCCGATGCCGTGCGCAGCTTCACCTGGGCCAACGAGGCCGAAAAGGAACACGCCGACCTGTACAGCAAGGCACTTGCCCAGCTGGAAGCCGGTGAGAAGCTCGACCTGCCCGCCAAGTACTATGTATGCCCGCTCTGCGGCGACACCTTTGCCGAAGGCACCGAGCCGGAGCGCTGCCCGCTCTGCAACGTCCCCAAGGCTAAGTACATCGAAATCTAAAAAGTGAGTCCTGCGGACTCACATCTCACGCGCATGGGTGCAAACCCATGCGCGTTTTCATTTTTCAT
>JAFYRS010000151.1 GCA_017546845.1 Akkermansia sp. | reverse complement strand
CCTCAAATCGCTGCGGGCTGGGAACCGGCACCAGTGTCTGCTGGGCGTGACGGGCTCCGGCAAGACCTTCACCATGGCCAACCTCATTGCTGCGCAGGACAGGCCGGTGCTGGTGCTCAGCCACAACAAGACCCTGGCTGCCCAGCTGTATTCGGAGCTGAAGGCTTTTTTCCCCCACAACGCGGTGGAATACTTTGTCTCGTATTTCGACTACTACCAGCCGGAGGCCTACATTGCCAGCACAGATACCTACATCGAGAAGGATAGTGCCATCAACGAGGAGATTGACCGCCTGTGCCTGAATGCCATGCGTTCGCTGCTGCTGCGGCGGGATGTGATTGTGGTGGCCTCTGTCTCCTGTATCTACGGTCTGGGTGCGCCGGAGGATTACCGCAACCTGACCCTTTCTCTGCATGTGGGGCAGGAGATGGACCGCGATGCCATGCTGGCCTGCCTGGCGGAGCTGCTTTTTGAGCGCAATGACTACGACTTCCAGCGCGGGCGCTTCCGCGTGCGTGGCGATGTGGTGGAGGTCTACCCCGCCCAGAGCGATGGCGAGGCCATCCGCGTGGAATTCTTTGGAGATGAGATTGATGCCATCTCCCTCATCGATGCCGGCACAGGCCGCGTGCGCGAGCGCCTGCAGAGCTACCTCTTCTTCCCGGTGAAGCAATATGTCTCTGCCCCGGAAAAACGCCTGCCGGCCATTCAGAGCATCCGCAGGGAACTGGCAGAGCGCGTGGAGTGGTTTGAAAAGAATAACAAGCTCATTGAAGCCCAGCGCCTCAAGATGCGCACCGATTATGACCTGGAGCTGATTAACGAGATAGGCTTCTGCAAGGGTATCGAAAACTACTCCCGCCACCTGGCCGGGCGCGCGCCGGGCAGCACTCCCTCCACCCTGCAGGACTATTTCCCGGCAGACCACCTCACCATCATAGACGAATCGCACGCCACCGTGCCGCAGATTGGCGGTATGTACGAGGGCGACCGCTCCCGCAAGCAGGTTCTCATCGACCACGGGTTCCGCCTCCCCTCTGCGCTGGATAACCGCCCGCTGCGGTTTGATGAATTCATGAACCGCCAGGCCCAGCTGGTCTATGTTTCCGCCACGCCGGGGCCCTTTGAATACGTGAACTGCGTGGCGGGCAATGCCAGCTACATACCCGTGCTGAAGGCGAAACGCGGCAATACCCACGCCCGCAGCCGCGAGGCCAGCCAGGCCATTACCCACGCGCCGGAGGGATTCCGGGGCGTATTCTTCCACCACCTCAGCGAACTGCGCGTGCCGCCGCACTCCAGCGCCGCCCCGGTGGAAAGCTTTAACCCGCGCGGGCTGGCGCAGCCGCTCATCGTGGAGCAGCTCATCCGCCCCACCGGGCTGCTGGAGCCGAAAATCACCCTGCTGCCGCTGGACGGGCAGATTGATAAGACCATCGAGCTGTGCCGCCAGCGTGTCTCGGTGCGTGAGCGTGTGCTCGTGACCACCCTCACCAAGCGCACCGCCGAGGACTTGACGGATTATCTCCGCAAGGTAGGCCTGGAGGTGGAGTACATCCATGCCGATGTGGATGCCATTGAGCGTGTGGAAATCCTGCGTAAGCTGCGTGCGGGCAAGGTGGATATTCTGGTGGGCATCAACCTGCTGCGCGAGGGGCTTGACCTGCCGGAGGTCTCGCTCGTCTGCATTCTGGATGCGGATAAGGAAGGCTTCCTGCGCAACGAAACCAGCCTGGTGCAGACCGCGGGCCGCGCCGCGCGCCACGTGCATGGCGAATGCGTGCTCTTCTGCGATGTGGTGACCGATTCCATCCGCCGCCTGGTGGAGGAAAGCGACCGCCGCCGAGCCATCCAGCAGGCGTATAACGAAGCCCACGGCATCACCCCGCAGAGCGTGAGCCGCGGCGACCAGAGCACCCTGCGCCTCTACACCCCGGATGAAGAGCTGGAGGAGGATGACTTCGGCTCACTCATGGCAGGTGATGGCGATGATGATGCGCCCGATGTGCCCGCCACGATTGCCCGCCTGGAGAAAGAAATGCGCGAGGCTGCCGCCCGCCTGGATTTCGAGGTGGCTGCCGTGCTGCGTGATAAGATTAACCTTCTCAAAAACGATAAGCGGCATTGATTCTGTAAATCTTGACAGCAGGTTCTTTCCGAATATAATGGATGTAATATAATTATGATTATGAAACGAATTTCTTTATTGATGCTCCTGACTGGTATAGCCGCCGCCCTCACCCCGCAGGAATTCCAGCAGCTATACGAAAGCAAGGATAAAACGGCAGATGTATGCTACCAGCTCTACCAGGCCTATGCCGAGGGCGATGGTGTGGACGCCGATAAGAGCCAGGCCCGTAAATGGCTGCTGGCGGCACACGCCAGCGGTAAAGATGCCATCAATGAGGAAATCTTATCCCAGCCGTGGCGCAAGAAGGCCAAACTGAAACCCAGCATCAAGGCAGAATCTGTCAGCGATGCAGAAGCCCGCTCACTGGGGAAGGAATTGGTGGAATTCATGCTGGAGAACGGTGGCAGAAAATTGATAGGCATGAATAATCTGCCGACAGAAAAACCCTCCAAGAAACTCGTGAGCGGCGTCAAACAGTTTATTGCCAAAGGCGCAGATCTGAATATCTGTGTGCGTGAGCAGAATGATATGGTGGTGGTGACAGCCCTGTATCTGGCCTGCAAGATGGGCGATGCCGCGTTAATGGACTTGCTGATTGACCACGGTGCCGACCCCAACTACATGGGGGCGCTTGCGCTGGAGGCTTTCTACTTCCCGGCTGCGCCCCAGATGCCCAGCATGGATAATATGCCGGGTATACCGGCAGCCGCTCTCAAAGGACTCAAAAAAACACAGAAGCGCGGTGCGAAAGATAAAAAAGGCCAGGATAAGAAAGTGCAGAAGCTTTTCTCTCATCTGGTGAAAAAGGGAGCCGATGTCCGCATGTGGAACAACGTGGGCTGGTCCCAGGTGTATACCGCCGCGAATGCCAATTCCCCCCTGGGTGTGCAGATGCTGGTCAAAGCCGGCGCCGACCCCGACCAGAAGCAGAACCCGAATGAAGTGGCCAACCACACGCTTTCTGCGCAGCGCATCAGCTACCTGACCAAAGGCTATGGCGTGGATGAGGAAGAAACCCCGCTGAATACCGCTGCCATTTATGCCCGGTCCGAGGTGGCCGCCGCCTTGCTCAAGGCTGGTGCTTCGCCGAAGCTGGCTAACAACAAAGGAATGACGCCGCTTCAGTCTGCTCAGAAGATGAAGCAGATGCTGGATGCAAAGCCCGCTGCAGAGCGCAGCAGCAATCTGGTGACCGGTACCGAGGAAATCCTCAAATTGCTCAAGGGTAAATAACCAGGAACCGCGCAGCGGTCGGCGTATTGAGAGCGGGGTGCGCGTCAGCGCATCTCGCGTAACCCCTCGTTGGGATAATGAAACAAATGGAACCCATGGAACGGGTTTCATAATCTTTTTTTACGAATTACAGGGGGGGCTGTTTCATATTTGCTGGTAGATATATTCGTCAAAACCATCTAACGTGATTAAGGAGCAAAAGTTACGCATTGGTGTCATTAGAAAGCTAGCGCAAGATTGTAATTTATCTTCGAGCATAGCGAGCGGAATTCATAGCCCACGGTAGTGGGCGATAGATGTTAGGCGGGTGCAAGCGTGCGTTAGCACGCGACCTGTGAGGGCGTAGAAAGCGAGTGAAACGAGACTCGAAGCCCCAAGCGCCTGCTCCACAAAAAAACAAACCAAAACCCGTGATAACGGGTGACAGAAAGCGTAGATGCATTGTGTTGCAAGCAGTTCTGTCACCCATTCCATGGGCTCCATAATTTTTTTTGTGAATGACAGGGGCTGCGCCCGCTGGGGGCTTACCCCTGCCTTTCATCTTTCACCCGCTTACGCGGGCTCAAAATTCGGTGGGCATTCGCCCGCAGGAGGGGAGATAAATTACAATCTACGAAACTTTGGGACACATGTGGCAAATTAAAGGGGTAGAGTAAATTTTGTCTTGACAATCAGAGCGTTTTAAGGCATCTTTGCGGCTCACCAAACCCAATATATCTGAGTTATGGCAAACATGAATGTTATTCTCGCTACGAAAATTGAAGGTCTGGGCTGTGAAGCCGACCTCGTTACCGTGAAGGCTGGTTACGGCCGCAACTACCTGATTCCTCAGGGTCTT